>NZ_JAEMGT010000256.1:0-1803 GCF_017655185.1 Rahnella sp. ChDrAdgB13
AGCAGGATGGATTCAAAAGAGCGCGAGACATTAATGATGTGCTGAATATCAGACATGGTGAGTCAGCTCCTGAATGATGGCGGGGGAATTAACCGGCTGGGGATCGCCGGACACCGGCGGAAGGTCGCCCTGATGCTGCGCGCAGCCCGTAAGCGCACACAGCACCAGAAGCAAGGTGCTGAATTTCATGGAAGCCTCTTATCGGATAAATGCAGGAAAGCCGCACCGCTGGCAGAGGCCACGGCGTGACGGGAGAATGAGATTAGCGGTCGGGAGGATTAACGATGGCGCTGCTGATTCTGGCGTTTCATGCTTTCAATGGCGGTGCCACGTTTCTGCCAGGCGCTCACGGTTTTGCCCGCACCTGCGGCAATGAACCTGCCGGTTGTCGCTGCTGCGGCCATGCCACCTTTGGCGGTCAGTCGGCCCCCGGTCTTTATGCCGGGTCCGGCAACGTCGGCAGATTTGCTCGCCAGCCCGCTCAGTCCTCTCATGGCCGCACCCTGTAACACGGCCTGCACGGCGGCACCGCCTAATGCACTGGCAACTTTTGCCGAGAAGTAGATGATGACGCCTGAAATAACACCGGCGACACAGCACTGAACGCCGAGCGTGATGATATTGGCGTTATCCGCGAAACTGACCGCCTTATCCAATATTCCGTTCAGATAATTAATCACGATCCTGAGTGACAATGCTGAAAACATAATCGTCAGAATAACGGTAAATATAGTTTTCAACCAGTTATTGAACATGGAGGTTAGGAATCTATATAGCAGGCAGAAAATAAAAATCGGCGCGGTAGTGGTCATTAATACTATTGTGATTTCGGCTAAAAGGTTAACGGTCGAGCCGAATAGCAGGGTAACGATAGCGCCTCCCCAGACCAGAATTTCAGCAATCCCTCCGTTAAGTTTTACATAGTTGGAATCATCATTTTGATAAAGTTTTTGTCCGATTGTCTGTGCTTTTTCCCATACGGTATCGAGCAATGCCCAGACATTATCGTCGCCGCTGACACCATCTTTTAATCCATTAATGGCCGAGATGGCTAAATCCAGCCAACTGCCAAGATTTAAAACGAACGTCATGACCAACAACATTCGTCCGACATCCCATACGATATCTTCTATCGGGGTTTGAAGTTTTCCGGCCAGGGTCTGATACCCACGATAAGTGATAAATAATGTAAATGAACTGACGGCGATAACATTGATCATATTGCCGTACACGGAAGTTTGTCCCTGTAGTACGGCATTTAAACCGCCAGTGATAGTGTTGTTCATTCCAACAAACATACCAGCTGACATAGGTCACCTCGTTAATTTAAGTCGGGAACCTTTGCTTTCCCCTGACGGAGGTCAAATCGTGCCTCACGTACGTTTTTACAATCTTGGGAATCATCACCGGATGATTCGCACGTCTTATAACGGATATTCATTTCATCCTGGTGCTCTTTATACCATTGCGTTGATTTCGGGTTATCACATCCTGTCAGTAATAAGAATCCTGAAATAATTGGAATCAACAATATTGACGTTTTCATGTTTGCCCTCTCAATCATTAAAGTCAGGAACAGGCGCGGCGAGTTGCTGCTCATTGAAAGCTTTTTGCCGCTGCTGAGTCAGCATAGTGGAACGTTGCTCTGCCTGTTTGACTGACATTTCCCACTGGCTGGTCAGCGCATTCAATTGTACGCTTTTGGCCGCGATGGCGTTAGCCAGGTCCTGCGACTCTTTCGAATCCTGCGCATTAGCAATACGGTCTGATAAATCTGATATATCACCGAGCGTGCCCGTGATC
>NZ_JAEMGT010000072.1:0-1246 GCF_017655185.1 Rahnella sp. ChDrAdgB13
AGTTCAGTCGGTAGAACGGCGGACTGTTAATCCGTATGTCACTGGTTCGAGTCCAGTCAGAGGAGCCAAATTCTTGTTTTCATGCCTCTTTGCGAATCCTTATGTGATTTAGATTCAATAAGTTAGCGCGAAAAATATTCCCGATGCATTTTTAGTTTTCCCTCCGCATCGGGAGAATTTGGTGGTCAGATTTGGGGTCAAGTTGGTTCGATGACGGAGTGACCCCCAAATGTCTCTTAACGACACAAAAATCCGCAGCTTAAAACCATCCGCTAAACCCTTCAAAGTTTCCGATTCTCACGGCCTATACCTTTTAGTTAATCCAGGCGGTTCACGTCTCTGGTATCTCAAATATCGTATCAATAGAAAAGAATCCCGTCTCGGCTTGGGTGCCTATCCTGATGTCTCTCTGGCTGATGCTCGTCAACAGCGTGACGGTATCCGTAAATTGCTGGCGCAGAATATAAACCCAGCACAACAGCGATCCGCTGAAAAAGCCACGGTATCACCGGGAGAGACCTTCAAGGCTATCGCGCTGAGCTGGCATAAAAGCAACAAATCATGGTCAGAGAACCATGCCGCCCGTCTGCTTGCCAGCATGAACAATCATATCTTCCCGATAATTGGACACCTGCCAGTCACAGAACTGAAAACCCGACATTTCATCGACCTGCTGAAAGGAATTGAGCAAAAAGGTCTGCTGGAAGTGGCGGCACGCACTCGGCAGCATATGTGCAACATCATGCGTCATGCCGTGCATCAGGAGTTGATAGAGCATAATCCGGCTGCCAATCTGGACGGTATAATCGCCCCTCCAGTTAAACGCCACTACCCTGCCCTTCCCCTGGAACAACTACCAGAGCTGTTAACCAGTATTAAGGACTACAAGCAAGGACGAGAATTAACCCGCCTGGCAGTATCACTCACCCTGCACCTGTTCATCCGTTCCAGCGAACTTCGTTTCGCCCGTTGGTCTGAGATCGATTTCAAAAATAGAATCTGGACCATTCCTGCCACTCGCGAGGCCATCCCCGGTGTCCGCTACTCCGGGCGTGGTGCAAAAATGCGCACTCCACATATCGTTCCACTCTCCAGTCAGTCCATTGCTATTCTGAAACAGATACGGGAAATATCCGGGCATCAGGTGTTGGTATTCCCCGGCGATCACAATCCTTATAAACCGATGTGTGAAAACACGGTCAACAAGGCGCTACGCCTGATGGGCTATGACACAAAAGATGAAATC
>NZ_JAEMGT010000008.1:0-84195 GCF_017655185.1 Rahnella sp. ChDrAdgB13
GTGTACGGATTACCTGAGGAAGTCGGCGACGAGGGGAGCTTTTATCTAAATCCGATTTATTCAACAAAGCCAGTCCTGCCGTATTTCTGATATGCATTCCAAAAATAAATAAGTCGAAAGTCTAAAAATGCTTCTTAATAACCGGAAGTCTTAGTTCCTCCCCAGTGCGCCAGCCCCGCAAAATCCCCGCTCATTCTGATGCCGTTTTATGCCTGCGAATTAACTGAACAAAACTTAACCCAGATCAACCCAAATGAGAATAATTCTCCACTCGTTTCGCGATTAGGAATTACTTTATAGAGACAAGAAAACGTCTCTGGGAGTGACAATGATGAAGCAACTTTATATCCGTTTTACCACAGCGCTGAACAAACCTGATCTGGCCATTTTACTGCTGAGGATCACCTACGGCCTGCTGATTTTTCATGGCTGGCATAAGCTACATGACGGGCTCGGGGGCATTCAGGGCATGCTGGCAGGCTACGGCATTCCGGCGTTCGTGGCGTATGGCGTGATCATCGGTGAAGTGATTGCCCCGATCATGATGATGTTAGGGATTTTCACCCGTCTTGCCGCGCTGTCAGCCGCAGCCACCATGGTTGTTGCGTGGCTGATGGTCGGCATCCACCATACTTTTGCGCTGTCACCGGTCGGCGCCTGGGCGATTGAAGATATCGTGTATTACTTCATGGCAGCCGTCGTTATTGCGCTGTTCGGCAGTGGCCGTTATTCCGTGATGAGTAACCCGTTATACCGCTGATTTTCTCTCTCAGCGTGTTTCGCTAACGAGGCACGCTGAGTTTCTGTAAATGTGATTCACCTTTCCAAAAACCCAGCCCCTTCTTTCCACTGGGTTTTCATTGAAACATCCAATAATGGACGTAAAAAAACGGTAAAGAGGGGGTTTATAGGACAACTCCCCTCTCTGGTTAGAGAGTCCGCCATGTTATACTCACATCAAGAGTCGTATTCGCCCCGCTCAACGCCTACGGATAGCCCTTCAGCTTCGCGATCCCGCCTTTTAACAATGTCTGTAGACAGTAAAAATTGCGTCAACTTGTGTCTTTCTCAAAACATTTTTGATCGTCAGTTGTCCCAATATTTACCAGACAATCCGTACCGCGGCTGAGCTATCTCGTTACGCGTTACCCCCGGTTTTTTTATGCAGATGATTAGGCTTTTATGACTTCTCCTCGCTTTCGTGCATCGTTCTTACATCCGCGCTACTGGCTCACCTGGTTTGGGCTCGGTGTCCTGTTCCTGCTGGTTCAGCTTCCTTATCCGGTACTTTACCGTCTGGGCATCTGGCTTGGCCGCACGTCTATGCGCTTTCTCAAACGCCGCGTGTCGATCACCCGCCGTAACCTGCAACTGTGTTTCCCGGATTTGCCTGCCGATCAGGTTGAAGCCCGGATCATTAGTAACTTTGAATCTCTCGGCATGGGCTTGCTGGAAACCGGCATGGCCTGGTTCTGGTCTGACGCCCGCGTTAAACGCTGGTTTGACGTCAGCGGCCTGCATAATCTGAAAAAGGCGCAGGAAAACAATCAAGGCGTGCTGGTTATCGGCGTACATTTTATGTCACTGGAACTGGGTGGCCGTGCGATGGGGTTATGTCAGCCGATGATGGCGATGTACCGCCCGCACAACAATAAAGCGATGGAATTCGTGCAGACATGGGGGCGTATGCGCTCCAACAAAGCCATGCTCGATCGCAAAGATTTACGCGGTATGGTTCACGCGCTGAAAAAGGGCGAAGCCGTCTGGTTTGCACCGGATCAGGATTATGGCCCGCGCGGCAGCGTCTTCGCACCGTTGTTTGCCGTTGATCAGGCCGCAACGACCAGCGGGACTTTCATGCTGGCACGTCTGGCAAAACCTGCGCTGGTGACCGTGGTTCTGGTGCGTAAAGCCGGCGGTAAAGGTTACGAACTGGTGATTCAGCCACAGTTAGAAGATTACCCGATTGACGACGAAATGGCCGCCGCGGCTTACATGAACCGCGTCATTGAAAAAGAAATCATGCGTGCGCCCGATCAGTATCTCTGGCTGCACCGCCGCTTCAAAACGCGACCGGCGGGAACACCTTCGCTTTATCGATAGCCGCAAACGCAATAAGATATCAGGCCCGGTGCCCCCGCATCGGGCTTTTTCTTTGAGAAACCTTCAACTCGAGATACCTCTTCTTATGGCTAAAAAAACCGATGCGACACCTTCCATCTTTGATCACCTCAAAGATGACGACAGCTTCGATCTGTGGGGCCGTTCAGGCCTCAGCACAGCGCTCAATAAGCCAAACCGAAAGCACCGGACAATGAGCAGATTGCCGCCGCGCGTAAACTTATTAAAGGCAGTAAAACGCAGGCCGAATGAAGATGTAAAACCGCGCCTGGCGAACCCACCTCGCGTGGGTTTTTTAATGTCTTTCGTACCGACAAAATGCCTGATGAGAATTTTTCAAACGACAATGTAATGACATTTCTGTAACCTCTCTTTTTACCTGCCCTGGAGAGAAGTGATGAAAAACTCTGTACGTCTGGCGCTGGCCGGAGACTACCACTCCGCGATCACTGCCCACCAAGCCATTCCCCTTGCCATCGACCTCGCAGCACAAAATTTCAGCATTGAAATCCACGCCGACTGGATCGCAACCGACACAATCACCCCTGAAATTCTCAAGAATTACGATGCCTTCTGGTGTGTGCCCGGCAGCCCGTACCGCTCAACCGAAGGTGCGCTGAGTGCCATCCGTTTTGCGCGGGAAAATCGCAAACCGTTTCTGGGAACCTGTGGAGGATTCCAGCACGCCATCATTGAATACGCGCGAAATGTGATGGACTGGCAGGATGCCGGACACGGCGAAACCGACACCGAAGGCCGTCTGGTCATCAGCGCGCTGTCATGTGAAATGGTGGAAGTCAAAAGCGAAATTACCTTTGTGCCGGGCAGTATTCCGGCGCGCGCTTACGGCAAGCTGGAAGTGGAAGAAGGCTACCATTGCCGCTATGGCATCAATACTGAGTTTCAGGCCGCGCTGGACGCACAGCCACTGAAAATGGTCGGTCACGATGCCACCGGCGAAGTTCGCGCTATCGAATTACCCGGTCATCCATTTTTTGTCGCGACCTTGTTTCAGCCGGAGCGCGCCGCACTAAAAGGTCAGCTTCCGCCACTGGTAGCTGCACTGATAAAGTCCCTGCTCTGAGTCATTCCTTTTCTAAATGTCTCTCAGGCCATCCGGTCTGAGGGATTTACTCACCGTTTTGCCTCATTTTTTTACCAAATATGTCACCGCATTTCTCTTACCTTCAAAGACCGCGATCTGCACTCCAATATTGAAATAATCCGCACCCTTTTAAAGCAGTCACATTGACCGCGCACTCAAACAGGGCAATAAATTTTATAACGCCCGTCAATGTTACTGTGCAATTCCAGTGCGTGACTTGATTGATCGGGCGTTTTCCATGTTGGCACTCCCTTTGCAAAGACAGGTGCAGAGGGCATTGCCCCATAAACAGACAGGGTGCTCCGGCACTCACACAATAATAATTCTCAGTTTTGTCTCACAGGACGCTTTATGAAAAAAATATTGCTCTCAACGCTGATTGCCGCAGCAAGCTTCGTGACACTGGCTGGTCAGGCCCACGCAGGTGCCACTCTGGATGCTGTTAAAAAGAAAGGATTTGTTCAATGCGGTATCAGCGACGGCCTGCCAGGTTTCTCCTACGCTGACTCCAAAGGCAAATTCACCGGTATCGACGTTGACGTCTGTCGCGCGGTGGCTGCTGCCGTATTTGGTGATTCTGAGAAAGTGAAATACACCCCGCTGACCGCAAAAGAGCGTTTCACCGCCCTGCAGTCTGGCGAAGTGGACATCCTGTCACGTAATACCACCTGGACCTCTTCCCGCGACGCGGGCATGGGCATGATTTTCGCCGGCGTAAACTATTACGACGGTATCGGCTTCCTGACACACCAGAAAGCCGGTCTGAAAAGCGCGAAAGAATTGGATGGCGCAACCGTCTGCCTGCAAGCCGGTACGGATACTGAACTGAACGTAGCCGATTACTTCAAAGCCAACAAAATGACCTACACTCCGGTCACCTTCGACCGTTCAGATGAAAGCGCCAAAGCGCTGGACTCCGGCCGTTGCGATACCCTGGCTTCCGACCAGTCCCAGCTGTACGCACTGCGTATCAAACTGGGCAAACCGGATGACTTCATCGTTCTGCCAGAAGTCATTTCTAAAGAACCTCTGGGGCCGGTTGTTCGTCGTGGCGACGAAGACTGGCTGGCTATCGTGCGCTGGTCTCTGTTCGCGATGCTCAACGCCGAAGAAATGGGCGTCACCTCTGCCAACGTCGATCAGCTGGCAGCCAATCCAACCACGCCTGACATGAGCAACCTGCTGGGCAAAACCGGCACTTATGGCGCTGACCTGAAAGTGCCAAATGACTGGGTAGTGAAAATCGTTAAACAGGTCGGCAACTACGGCGAAAGCTTCGAGCGTAACGTCGGTCAGGGCAGCGAGCTGAAAATCAAGCGTGGTCAGAACGCATTGTGGAATAAAGGCGGCATCCAGTACGCACCACCTGTCCGCTAAATATCCTTTCTACAAGAAGTTGAAAAGTGTTTAAGGAAGCTGAAGCACCGGTCGTTCCCCGGTGCTTCACTTCCCCTGTTTTACCTGCAGGTCGAGGTTAAAATGTCGCAACGCCCAACCGGAAAAGTCTCGTTCTCGCTGACCAACCCAGCGGTACGTGCCTGGATTTACCAAATTTTCGCGGTGGTGTTGCTGGTAGCCTGTCTGGGTTACCTGCTCCACAACACCATTACCAATCTGACTACACGAGGGATCACCTCGGGATTTGCCTTTCTTGAAAAAGGTGCCGGTTTCGGCATTGTTCAGCATCTTATCGACTACCAGGAAGGCGACACTTACGCCCGCGTTTTTGTTATCGGTCTGCTGAATACGCTGCTGGTTTCCGCACTGTGTATCGTTTTTGCTTCGATTCTCGGGTTCATTATCGGGTTAGGACGTCTTTCCGATAACTGGCTGATCCGTAAAGTGTCGACGGTCTACATCGAGACTTTCCGTAATATTCCCCCGCTGCTGCAAATCTTCTTCTGGTATTTCGCCGTACTGCGTAACCTGCCTGGCCCGCGTCAGAGCCTGAACGCATTTGATCTGGCGTTCGTCAGCAACCGCGGCCTGTATTTGCCGTCACCGGAACTGGCACCCGGCAGCCTGGCGGGCTTTATCGCCCTGCTGCTGGCCATTTTCGGCATCGTCGCGCTGCAACGTTACAACCATTTCCGCCAGATCCACACCGGACGCGTCTGGCATATCTGGCCGTGGGCGATTGTCATGCTGGTTGTCTTTCCGGCGCTGGCGCACCTGATTTTCGGGCCAGCCCTGCACTGGGATATTCCTGCACTGCGCGGTTTTAACTTCCGTGGCGGCATGGTGCTTATTCCGGAACTGGCGGCGTTAACGCTGGCGCTGTCGGTCTACACCTCGACATTTATCGCCGAAGTGATCCGCTCCGGCATTCAGTCTGTTTCGCACGGTCAGCATGAAGCCGCCCGTTCGCTCGGCCTGCCGAATCCGGTCACGCTGCGCCAGGTGATTTTGCCGCAGGCGATGCGGGTGATCATCCCGCCGCTGACCAGCCAGTATCTGAATATCGTGAAAAACTCCTCTCTGGCGGCCGCAATTGGCTATCCGGATATGGTGTCGTTATTCGCCGGTACGGTGCTCAATCAGACCGGTCAGGCGATTGAAACCATTGCCATCACGATGTCGGTTTACCTGATCATCAGTCTGGTGATTTCGTTCCTGATGAATATTTACAACCGGCGTATCGCGCTGGTCGAGCGTTAAGGGAAACCCATGACGATGACAACTCTTCCTCCCGGAGTCAGAGCCGTGAAGCCCGGTACGCCACTGGGAACCGCCGTGCTCTGGGCGCGTAAAAACCTGTTCTCCAGCTGGTTTAACAGCCTGCTGACGCTGTTTTGTTTATGGCTGATGTGGCTGGTGATCCCTCCGCTGCTGAACTGGGTGATTTTCCAGGCCAACTGGGTCGGGACCGCAAGAACGGACTGCACCAAAGCCGGAGCCTGCTGGGTATTTATCCACGCACGTTTCGGGCAATTCATGTACGGGCTGTATCCGTTTGATCAACGCTGGCGCATCAACGTCACGCTGATTGTCGGTCTGCTGACCCTTGCGCCAATCTTCTTTAAAGCCACACCACGCCGGGGACGTTATATCGCCTGCTGGATGGTGTTGTTCCCGATTTTCACCTGGTTCATGCTTTATGGCGGATTCTTTGGCCTGAGCCGCGTCGAAACCCGCCAGTGGGGCGGCCTGACGCTGACACTGATCATCGCTGCCGTGGGCATTGCCGGAGCTTTACCGCTGGGAATTATGCTGGCGCTGGCCCGCCGTTCCCGTCTGCCGATCGTGCGCATTCTGTCGGTGATTTTCATCGAATTCTGGCGCGGCGTGCCGCTGATTACCGTGCTTTTCATGTCCTCGGTGATGCTGCCGCTGTTTATGACCGAAGGAACCAATATCGACAAACTGGTGCGCGCACTGGTGGGTGTGGTGCTGTTCCAGTCGGCGTATGTCGCGGAAGTGGTGCGCGGCGGTTTGCAGGCTCTGCCGAAAGGCCAGACCGAAGCCGCCGAATCACTGGCGCTGGGTTACTGGAAAACGCAGGGTTTAGTCATTCTGCCGCAGGCGCTGAAAATGGTGATACCGGGTCTGGTCAACACCATCATCGCGCTGTTTAAAGACACCAGTCTGGTGATCATTATCGGCCTGTTCGACCTGTTCAGCAGCGTTCAGCAAGCCACCGTCGATCCTGAATGGCTCGGCATGTCGACCGAAGGCTACGTCTTCGCCGCCGCCGTCTACTGGATTTTCTGTTTTAGCATGTCGCGTTATAGCCAGCATCTGGAAAGACGCTTTCACACCGGACGTTCCGCACACTGAGGTAAACCATGAGCGACCATCACGTCACTGAAAAACAAAATATGATGATCACGCTGGAAAACGTGAATAAGTGGTACGGACAGTTCCACGTATTGAAAGACATTAATCTGAGCGTCAAACCGCGTGAACGTATTGTCCTGTGCGGCCCTTCCGGCTCCGGTAAATCAACGACCATTCGTTGCATCAACCATCTGGAAGAGCATCAGCAGGGGCGCATTGTGGTCGACGGCACCGAACTGAATGACGATTTGCGCAATATCGAACGCGTGCGTACGGAAGTCGGCATGGTGTTCCAGCACTTCAATCTGTTCCCGCATCTGACCGTTCTGCAAAACTGCACACTGGCCCCTTGCTGGGTGCGCAAGATGCCGAAGAAAGAAGCCGAAGAACTGGCGATGCATTATCTCAAACGTGTACGTATTGCCGAACATGCCAATAAATTCCCCGGCCAGCTTTCCGGCGGTCAGCAGCAGCGCGTGGCGATCGCCCGTTCGCTTTGCATGAAACCGAAAATCATGCTGTTTGATGAGCCAACGTCTGCGCTCGATCCGGAAATGGTGAAAGAGGTGCTCGACACCATGATCACACTGGCCGAAGAAGGCATGACCATGTTGTGCGTTACGCATGAAATGGGTTTTGCCAGAACGGTAGCCGACCGGGTGATCTTTATGGATCGCGGGGAGATCGTCGAAGAGGCGCCGCCGCTGGAATTCTTTGCCAATCCTAAGTCAGCGAGGACGAGGGAGTTCTTATCGCAGGTTATTCATTAAGCTGAGGCCGCAGCTTGAAGCGGCTTTTCAGGCTGGAAAGGTGAAAGTTTCAGTTTCTTACGTGCGGTGATCGCTCAACTCGCTGTGCCGAAACCGACCAAAAGAGGGAAGTGCTTTCCCTCTTTTGGATTTCCCGCCGCTTTTTCAACACGCGCTATTGCTCGCTGGCCATGTTTCAGCCACTACAGTGACAGGCTGGAAATCTTGCCGCTGCGCGGTTCCTTCATTTCGGGATTGCAGCCTCAGGTCTGCAACCTCTCATTCAGCAAGCTTTCTGAAACGCCCGCACGTTCTTAGATTCAAAACCAATAGGTTTTTCATATCAAAATCAGTGAGGTTGTGAAGTTAACGTTGAGGCCGGTTCCAAAATATCGCCGGAGGAGAGGTGGAAAACCGCGCGTCTTTTTGCGCGGGTTGTAACCCGAACGGAGGGCACCGCGCAGCGGCGGGATTTTGCGGCTGTCGCTGCGGTACCTGAAACATGGCCAGCGAGCGAAGCGCGCAGTTAAAAAAGCGCGGAGTCCAGAGGCCCGCGCGTTACCGGGTCTCTGGTCGGTGTGGGCCGACGCCCACGACCTTGAATTTGGATTTGAATTTGAATTTGAATTTGAACTTAAAGTTTCAGATCTTTTTCAAAAGATCATCACCACATCACAATCCCAATCACCGGAGCCGTCACCACCGTCACAACCCCCGCCAGCATCATCACCAGACTCGCCACCACCCCTTCTTCGGCTCCTAATTCATAAGCGCGCGCCGTCCCCGCGCCGTGCGACGCCGCACCCAACCCGGCGCCTTTCGCCAGACCGCTTTTCACCGAAAGCCGCAGGAATAACATGTCGCCGACCGCCATACCGAATACGCCGGTGATCACCACAAACAGCGCCACCAGATCCGGCTGCCCGCCCATTTGCTTCGCCGCAGCCAGCGCAAACGGCGTGGTGATGGACCGCACCGCCAGGCTGCGCTGCACTTCTTCCGGCAACGTCAGTATTTTCGCCAGCCAGACCGAACTGCTGACGGCCACCACAATGGCCGTCAGCACGCCCGCACTTAGCGATAACCAGTGACGGCGGATGACTGCCATATTTTCATAGACCGGCACAGCAAACGCGATAGTCGACGGGCCAAGCAGCCACAGCAACCAGTGCGTTTCGCCGATGTAATCCTGATACGACGTGTGCGTCACGACCAGTAACATCACCAGCACGATGGGCGTAAACACCAGCGGCATCAGCAACAACGTGCGGCGCTGGCGGTAGAGTTTTTTGTTGGCGTAATACAGCCCGAGCGTGATCACGAAACATAAAATGCTAATAAGAAGATCAGTCACGCGATGCCTTCCTCGCCGCCAGACGCTGCTCCAGCCGGTACATTTTATCGACAACTAGCGCCGTCGCGCCGAGTGTCAGAATCGTACTGACACCAATCACCAGAAAGATTTTCCAGCCTTCGATCATCAGCAACTGGGCGTAATTCACTACGGCCACCACCGCCGGAACGAAAAACAGCAGCATTTCGGCCAGCAACCAGCGTGAACCGGCTTTCACCCATTTTACCGGCAGAACGCGGAACATAATCAGCAGCAAAAGCATCAGCATACCGACGATATTGGCCGGTAAAGGCAGATGCAGGAAAGTGACAAGACGATCGGCGATAACAAATAACACCGCATACAGCACCACCTGAACGGGGATCTGACAGCGGGTCAGCAGGGACGGCGCTTTCGTGCGCAACGCCAGCAACATGGGAACGACCTCAGAGGACAAAAAAGGGACAAGATTCAGTATACGCTCGCAGGAAACCGGTAAAGAAATGAATTAAAATCATAAAAATAATTCCAATCTGGAATACTTCGTTACTTACCAATCTCAGCGGGGAAGTCAGTGAATGGACGTTCGCACATTACGCTATTTTGTCGAAGTGGTACGCCAGCAGAGCTTCACCCGCGCGGCGGAAAAATTATTCGTCACGCAGCCGACCATCAGCAAGATGCTGCGCCATCTGGAAGAAGAGCTGGAATGCACGCTGATCATCCGCGAAGGACGGCGCTTGCGGCTCACCGACAGCGGTCAGGCGCTCTACCAGCGCGGGCTAAATATCCTGGAAGAATTCCGCCAGCTCGAAGCCGAACTGGAAGACATTAATACGCTTAAGCTCGGCCATTTGCGGCTGGGGATCCCGCCGATGGTGGGTACTCAAATCGCGCCGCTGATCGGCAGTTTCCGCCAGCAATATCCGGGTATCGAGCTGATCATTTCCGAATTTGGCGGGCTGACCGTTCAGCAGGCGGTCATCTCCGGTGAGCTGGATCTGGCGCTGACCGCACTGCCCGCCGACGCGGTGCCTTCGATCGCTTCATTGCTACTTTTCAGCCATCCGCTGTGCGTGGTGGTTCCGCGCACGCCGCACTGGCTGAACCGGACGCGCATCGCTCTCAGCGAACTGGCAGAAGAAAGCATCCTGATTTACAACGAAGATTTCGCACTATACCGCCAGCTGATGGACGCCTTTTCCGCACACGGTTTTACGCCCAAAATTGCCGCCCGCAGCGGCCAGTGGGATTTTTTAGCCGCCATGGTACAAACCGGCATGGGCGTGGCGATATTACCGGAACCTGTCTGTCAGCGGCTGGATAAAAACACGCTGCTGTGGCTGCCGCTTGAACCGCTGATGCCGTGGCAACTGGGGCTGATCTGGCATCAGGGAAGTTATCTTTCTCACAGCGCACAGGCGTGGATTGCGCTGTGCCGGGATTACTGGCCGCAGCCCTGAACGCGGTATTTATACTTTTTTTACAGCGGCAACTTTAATCTTTATGTTGCCGATATATCCTTTTTTCTGCGTATAAATTAATCTCAATTTATCGCCGAAAGGTATGCGTGAAAGAAAAATATGAATCCGACATTCAAGCCTTCATTATTAAAACACTCATCTGCTTTATTCAGTTCTCCGGTAATTTCAAAATCAGTGGCCAATGAAAGCCAGCTGAAGCTTGAAAATACGACGTCGGGAAATAATAGTATTTTCCGTCAGGAAGCAGAACGTTATTTATCAAACAACCCGAACACGAAACATATTGATATTTATCTTAATGATATCAACGGTTCGTTCAGGGGGAAAAGGATGAATATCACCTCGCTGCTTTCACTGGAAAAAGGCGCGTATTTTCCTCAGTCAGTTTACTCCATGGATAAAGAAGGCAAAGTGCAGAGTACGCTGAATGATGATCTGGCTGTGAATGAGCCGGACAGAATATGTTTTCCTGTCGCAGGCACCCTGCGTCCGTGCGGCCATCATCCGGCTGAAAATGCACAAATATTACTGACGATGAAAAACGATCAGGGAAATCCCTATTCGCTTGAGCCGCGCGTTATCCTGGAATACGTGCTGAGTAAATTCCATGAGCATGGTTTATACCCGGTGATTGCACCCGAAATTGAGTTTTATCTCGAAGACGCCCAGAACCGTAACATTCAGAATTCCGGGTGTTTTCATTTGGCGGTTCCGTCAGAACATACTGCGTTTATTGAAGAACTTGAGACGATGGCGACGCGGCAAAACCTGCCTTTATCGGGCATTGTATGTGAGGCAGAAGCCGGTCAGTTTGAATTAAACCTGCAACACTCCGGGCAGGTCGTCGACATTTGCGAGAACGTGCTGGCGCTTCGCCGCTTAACCAGCACCGTCGCCCAAAGGTTTGGATTCAACGCCAATTTTATGGCTAAACCGTATTCGCTGATGTCGGGCAGCGGCCTGCATTTTCATATCAGCCTGAACGACGAACAGGGCAATAATGTTTTTGCCTCCGGCGACAAAAACCTGAATGAAATGATGCGTCTGTGTCTCGCCGGCATGCTTAACCTGATGCCCGCGTCTATGGCGATTCTGGCTCCCAACGTCAATTCATTCAGACGGCTGAGGAAAAACCTCAATGAGCCGCTGTTCAGTTCCTGGGGCTTTAATCAGCGCTCTGCGGCATTACGCATTCCCTGTTCAGGCGAAGCGCATCGCCGCATTGAATACCGTCTGGCGGGGTCGGATGCCAACCCTTATCTGGCGATGGCCACCCTACTGACGGGCATGCTTTACGGGCTGGAAAAAATAGAGGACGACCCGGTTGCCGATCTGACGGCCTGCTCGCCCGTTTTGCCTTTATTCCAGCAGCACGCCCTTGATGAATTCCGGCAATGTCCGTATTTAACCGCGGCGCTGGGCGAGGCATTTTCCCAACAGTGGATCCAAACCAAACTCTCTGAACTGACGTGGTTCGAAAGTATCGTTACTCCGGAGGAAAGCGTATTTTCTTATTAAACCCTTTTTTTATTAAACAATTGATTAATTAATGAAACCCGTACCGCTCTGTTATTTATTTCGCTGAGGTGATTATGTCCCGGTTGATCATTTTATCTAATCGCTGTGAACCCTATACCGGCAGTTCGGATGACATGTTATTTCATACCCTTTCTGAAATATCCCGACAGCATGCTGCTCTGTGGTTTGGATGGAACGGGAATGTCTCTGCGCGTAAAAGAAAAGAACCTTATCGTCAGATAAAAAGTGAAGGCGTCGGAAAAGTGTCATGGGATTTATCCCCTAACGAATATGATAATTTTTATCAGGGTTATATACACAACGTGCTGTGGCCCGTCTTCCATAACAGACCTGATCTAACGGCCTATAAAAGAGAATATTTCATCACCTGGAAAAACTATAATAATGATGTTAAAAACAAGGTTTCTCCCTTTATAACGCACGATGATGTGATATGGGTTCATGATTATCACTTACTCCCTGTCGCTAAAATGCTCCAGGAAGACAGCCACCGGAATAAGATCGGTTTCTTCTTGCATCAGCCCTTTCCGCCGGGAGATGTATTGCGGTCTGTGCCGGAACACGACTGGCTATTTCAGTCATTGCTGCATTATGACTGCATTGGATTTCAGTCGTCCGGCGATATTAATAACTTTATTTCCTATGCATTACGTCATTACCGCGCCGGACAAATTTCGAAAGACGCGATCAAAGTGAATGGCCGGATTATTAAAGTCTGCGTTTTGCCGTGCGGTATCGATAAGAATACCGAATTTCAAAATCAGCAGGAGATACAGAATGTTCGTCATTATCACCGGCAGATCATTATCAGCAACGACATCGTAAATGAAATAAGCGGCGTAGATTGCCGCCTGAACGCCATGAAAAAGTTTCTGGCGCTCTATCCGCAATACCTTCGCGATGTCAGTTTGCTCCAGATTTCAGATCCTTCCGGCGAATATCCAGCGTCAACGGGCGACATGAGTTCGCGTCTGGAGCGGCTATGCGGAGAAATTAACGGGCAATATGGCGATTTATCGTGGTATCCGGTCAACTACATCCACAATAACCAGTGCTCGAGGGCGATGATTTTTGCGCTCTATAACAAAGCGCGGGTGGCGATGTTTACGCCGCTTTCTGAGGGCATGAGCCTGGGGGCAAAAGAGTTTATTCTTGCGCAGAATAAGGAGGATCCGGGGGTTTTGCTGCTGTCGGAATTTACCGGCGCGGCGGAGATGCTGACGGAAGCGTTAATGATCAATCCGTACGATGCTCACGAGACCAGCGAAGCCCTCCATTCCGCACTCACCATGCCTTTGCATGAAAGAAAGCGCCGGCACAGCCAGTTGCTTAACAAGGTAAATCGCTATGATTGCCACTGGTGGGCGTCTGAGTTTCTGGCGTGTTTACGCGCTGAGGCAGAACGTCCGCAGCGCACGGTGTTCAGAACGTCTCACCACGGCACTTACGCCCCGCATAATCTCTATTAAAAAAAGGCTTCCCGCAACGTTCGCGGGAAGCCTTTTATGGCAGATTAATGCCGGAAAACCGTTGTTTCAGACTTCTTTTTCGACCAGCAACGCTTCCAGCAAATCGAGGTCGTGCAGCAGTTTTTGCAGCGTTTCATTGCTGATTTTCTGGGTTGCGCGCAGATGATAAAGCTCACCGCGTTCGGCCCGCAGTGCGGTAAGACGGAAGCGACGCTCTAAGTTTTCGAGCTTCAGCGCGGTTTCCATATCATCGCGATTCGCCGTCCGCCGTCGCAGTGTGCCTATCACGCGGGAACTGATTTCCTTCAGCGTCTGTTCATCAATGTTTTCTTCGGTATCCGCCGCCAGACGTTCTTCCATCTTATGCAGGCTTTCGATCGCCACTTCTGCCGCGATGGATTTCGCCATGCGCTCTTCTTCACGATAGGTCGTTCCGTCGGCCACGACCACGCCTTTGAGCAGGAACGGCAAAGCAATCACACCGGCAATCAGGGAGAACAAAATGACGCCCGTCGCCAGGAACACCAGCTGATAACGCGACGGGAAGGCCGAACCGTCTGCGAGGAATAACGGAATTGACAGCACACCAGCCAGCGTAATCGCCCCGCGAACACCGGCAAACGACGCCACCCACAACTCACGCGTGCTGTAGCTGCCAAACAGCAGCGGTTTCTTTTTCAGGAAACGGTTGCTGAAATTCTTCATCACCCACAGCCAGACAAAACGCAGGATCAGCAGCGCAAAATAGATAATCCCGACGTCCGCAAACAGGTGCCAGGTGACGATTGACGGGTCATGCGTGGCCTGATCAATCGAGTTCTCCAGAATGCCCGGCAATTGCAGGCCCAGCATGATGAACACCATGCCGTTGAATACGAATTCCAGCATCGCCCAGACACTGTTCGCACGCAGGCGCATAGCCAGCGGCGCGTTACGGATAATGCCCGACTGGCTGATGGTCATACCGGCAGCCACGGCGGCCAGAATGCCCGACACGCCGATGTGTTCAGCAATCAGATAAGACGCGAACGGCAGCAGCAACAGGAAAACGATTTGTGTCGCCGGGTCATCGCCGCTCCAGCGGCTCATGATGCGCAGCGATTTACTGTACAGCCACGTCACCGCGACACCCGCCATCAGGCCGCCGATGGCGACTTTGAGGAACTCAACGGTCGCGCCGCCGACGGTGAAAATCATGGTGCCCATCGCCACGGCAATCGCAAATTTGAGGGACACCAGGCCGGACGCGTCATTCATCAGCGCTTCACCTTCCAGCACGCCCATGATCGACTTCGGAATGCGGCCCTTGCCCACAATTCCGCCCAATGCCACGGCATCGGTCGGAGACAGCACCGCCGCCAGCGCAAACGCCGCAACCAGTGGAATATCCGGCACCATCATATAAATCAGATAACCGATACCGACGACGGTGAGCAACACCAGCACCAGTGCCAGCCCGAGAATTTCGCGCCCGTGGTGGAGGAATTCACGGGTCGGAGTTTTCCAGCCATCGGCGAACAGCAACGGCGGGATGAAGAGGACGAGAAACAGTTCCGGATCGAAATCCACATGCAGACCAAAATTCGGCCAGGCCAGCAAAGCACCGACAGCAATCTGCATTAATGGAAGAGGAACCTGAAACGGCAACATTCTGGTGACGACACCGGAGAGCGACACCACCAGAATCAAAATCAGAATGGTAAAGAAGATTTCCATGCTTTCCTTAGACTCTTGTTTTTATGATTTCAATCAGACGGGGTCTGACACATACAGAGGGAATAGTAGATCAAAAGAGGACATGTTTTAAATCGATGCGTGCGGTTACGACGCACTGACGTTTATGACAAGGTCAAAACCTTGGGCTCGCCGCCCAAACTGGCACAAAGGGTTTTAAACGAAACCCTTTGGATTCCTGCGTTTTTTTAACTGCGCGCTATCGCTGGGTCGATGGACGTGCTCTGTTGCTTCCGCGTGTGGCGCGAAATCTCGCCGCTACGCGGTTCCTTCTCTCGGTCTTCGAGCCACAGGTCTCGAAGCCGCTCCGTTCAGCAAAATTTTTAATCACGCCATTTCACTCTCTGAAAAGCAGATCGGTTTTAAATTTAAGATTGTGCGGGCGATTCAGAAATCTTGCCGAACGGAGCGGCCTGAAGACCCAGGGCTTCAGGACCGAGAGAGGGAACCGCGCAGCGGCAAGATTTCCAGCCTGTCGCAGCGGTTGCTGAAACATAGCCAGCGAGCGACAGCGCGAAGTAAAAAAGCGAGGAGGAATCCAAAGGAGGAAAAGCACTTTCCTCCTTTGGGCGGTTTGGGCGCAGCGCGTTAAGCGATCACCGCATGTGAGAAACCGAAATTTTCTCAGTCAGCCCGCCGGTGCAACCGGCCAAAGCCGCCTGATGCCCGGCCTGGCATTCAGATCGCCCATCCGCCCGCATAAAACACCACGAGCGCCACAGCGATAACCACCGTTCCGACGTTCAGCTTGCGCCATTCTCCGGAGAAGATACGGCCAATCACCAGCGCGCTGAAGCCCAGCATGATGCCGGTGACGATGTTACAGGTCAGCACGATGAATACCGCGCACAACAGGCCGGACATCGCATCAACGAAGTCGTTGAAATCCAGTTTGGTCACGTTGCTGAGCATCAGCAGGCCGACGTACATCAGCGCTGGCGCGGTCGCGTAAGCCGGAACCAGATAAGATAACGGTGACAGGAACAACATCAGCAGAAACAGAACTCCGACGACGGTGGCGGTCAGGCCGGTTTTGCCGCCTGCCGCTGTACCCGCTGCCGATTCAATGTAGACCGCTGCCGGTGAAGCGCCGACCAGAGAGGCAAAAATGCTGCTTACGGAGTCCGCGGTCAGAGCTTTGCCGCCGCTGATGATCTGGCCGTTTTCGTCGAGCAGGTTTGCCTGCCCGGCAACGGCGCGGATGGTGCCGGTAGCATCAAAGACCGCCGTCATGACCAGCGCCAGAACGCTTGGCAGCACGGCGGCTTTCAGCGCGCCCATGATATCGAGATCGAAAATGACCGATTTGCCGTCTGCGCCCGCCAGGGAAGGCATCGCGAACAGGCCCTGATATTTCACCGCAGGATCGAAAATCAAACCAATCACGGAAATCGCGATGATCACCAGCAGAATGCCGCCGGGAACGCGCAGTTTCTCAAGGCCGAAAATCACCGCCAGGCCGAGCAAGGTCATCACAACCGGGAAAGAGGTAAATGCGCCCAACGCGACCGGTAAACCGTCCAGCGGGTTTTTCACCACCAGGCCGACGCCGTTGGCAGCGATTAACAACAGGAACAGGCCGATACCGATGCCGGTGCCATGCGCAACGCCGGTCGGCAGGTTGCGCAAAATCCACGACCGGATCCCGGTGACCGAGATAATCGTGAACAGCACGCCCATCAGGAATACTGCGCCTAACGCCACGGGCACACTGATGTGCTGGCCGAGCACCAGGCTGAATGCCGTGAACGCCGTCAGTGAAATCGCACAGCCAATCGCCAGCGGCAGATTCGCCCACAAGCCCATCAGCAGCGAGCCAAAACCGGCAACCAGACAGGTCGCGACAAACACCGCGCTCGGCGAAAATCCGGCTTTACCCAGCATGGACGGCACCACAATCACCGAATAAACCATCGCCAGAAACGTCGTTAAACCGGCGATCACTTCCTGACGGACGTTGCTGCCACGCGCACTGATTTTGAAAAATGCATCAAACGGGCCTTTTGGCGCAACAGCGCTGCCCGTCTGAGGGTGTTGACTCGACATGGAAAATCCTCTGAATGTCTTTACTGATTAGCCGGCGTGGTCATTATGAAATCGTTTCTGCACGTTCGCTTCCTTACCCGTAGCCTGAAACCGCCGAAATCAGCGTCAGATCTACAAGGCAAACGTTTAACTCACATCGCGTATGGCGGGTCTGAAAAATTAAGCAAACGATTATCCGGCCTTTAAACCCCACATTTCAACTACGATCGACGACAATTTACCGTTGTTCGGTCAATAAAAACGCGGTTGTGATGTAAATTCAGCCGGCTGGCGATTTGCTGTGCGGTATCGGTTGCGCATCAGTTTTTTTGCGGCGATGAACGGCAAAAGCAAAACGGACAAGAACAGGATTATTTCACGGGCTGATGATATTGCGCTCATGACGACAATCACGGCACGCACGAACGCAACAAAATACCCCGGACTTAACGCAATATCGTGAAAGGTCCGCCGTTTTCCAGCGCCTTCTGATAAGCCGGACGCGCGGTCACATTCGATAACCATGCATTTAAGTGTGGGTATTGTCCGAGTCCGGCGCGGGCATTTATAGCTTCTATCGGGAAACTCATCTGAATATCCGCCGCGCTGAACTGATACCCGGCGAAATAAGGATGGGTGGCGAGATGTTTCTCCAGATAATCCATATGGGTATAAATTTGTTTATCCAGATAATTTTTCTGCACACCCTGTCCGATTGCGCCCGCCAGCGGACGGATAAGCCACGGCATCGGCGGTTTGCCTAAGCGGCTGAAAATCAGTTTCATCACCAGCAACGGCATCAGGGAACCTTCCGCATAATGCATCCAGTAGCGGTATTGCTGACGTTCAGCGAAGGCCGACGGTTTAAGCGTGCTGCCTTCATCATAAACTTCCTGCAAGTATTCAATGATGGCGCCGGACTCCGCAAGGATCAGCCCGTTGTCTTCCAGCACCGGCGACTTGCCCAGAGGATGCACTTTTTTCAGCGCAGCAGGCGCCAGCATCGACTTTTTATCCCGTTGATAATGCTGAATTTCATACGGGACACTCAATTCCTCAAGCATCCATAAGATTCGCTGCGAACGTGAATTATCCAAATGATGCACTGTGATCATAAATACCTTCCGCTCTGTTTCATTTAATTATTTGTTAACTATAGACAAGGCCTGAATAGCCGGAACATATTCATTTAAAAACCATGATGTTTATCGGGTTTATTAGCCGCAGATTAAGCCGGAAATTATTTTTATTTGATTAAAATCACTTACGGATTAATCTTAATTACACGAAAAAAATTATCGTAACTTCATTCGCCTTTAATAAATCTTAATGCCATTATCGCCGAATCTAAAATAGACCCCCTGCCTGTGTGGAGCCTTACATGTTTTCCAGTAATTACAACAATGTGCTTGTAATGTTTTCGTTCATTGTTGCAATGCTTGCCTCTTATACCGCGCTTGATATGGCGGGCCGGGTTGCCACGACAGAGGGAAAGGCTTCCCGTCTCTGGTTGAGCGGGGGCGCCATTGCGATGGGCATCGGTATCTGGTCCATGCATTTTATCGGCATGCTGGCCTTTAATTCGGCCATGCCAATGGGTTACGACCCGGTTATTACGCTGCTTTCCATGGTCATCGCCATTATCTCTTCCGTCTTTGCGCTGTGGCTGGTTTGCCTGCCGAATTTACCGACCGGGCGCTTACTGGCCGGGGCATTGCTGATGGGCGGCGGAATTTCCGCCATGCATTACACCGGGATGGCCGCGATGCTGATGATGCCACCCATTGTTTACGATTACTGGTGGGTTGCGCTGTCCGTGGTTGTGGCGATTGTCGCCTCGGGCGCGGCGCTGTGGATGGCGTTTCATCTTCGTCAGCAATCCCCGAATGTCCGGCTGTTGCGCATCAGCGCGGCGGTGATCATGGGCACGGCGATTGTCGGCATGCATTACATCGGCATGGCGGCGGCGCAATTTCCGATGGACAGCCACAGTATGGCAGCGTTCAGTGGCGTAGATAACAACTGGCTGGCGCTGCTGGTGATCGTGGTAACGCTGGCGATTCTGGCGATCACGCTTATTATTTCGATTCTCGACGGCCGTATGCAGGCGCGCACCTCCATTCTGGCGTCGTCGCTGGCACAAGCAAACCGCGAACTGACGCAGCTGGCGCTGCACGACAATCTCACGCGGCTGCCAAACCGTTTGCTGCTGGAAGACCGTCTCAGCCAGGCATTTCAGAAAGCATCACGCGGTGAATCTCAGTTTGCCGTGCTTTTTCTCGATCTCGACGGTTTTAAAGCGGTCAATGACGCGTTCGGCCACCATATCGGCGACCAGTTGCTGATCTCGGTGACGGAACGCCTGCAATCCCAGCTGCGCGCGACGGATACGCTGGCGCGTCTGGGTGGCGATGAATTTATCCTGCTGGTGGAAATCACCGAACCGGGTGACGCTTCTCAGCTGGCCGACCGGCTGGTGCATCTGATTGCGCGTCCGTTTTACGTTTCCCGCTATGAATTGCTGGTGTCGGCCAGTGTCGGTATTGCGGTGTATCCGGGCGACGGCGAAAACGAGCGCGAGCTGATGCTCAATGCCGATGCGGCGATGTACCACACCAAGAATTCAGGCCGTAACGGGCATAGTTTCTTCCAGCCGTCGATGAACGCTAATGCGCAAAATCAGTTACAGATGCTCAATGATTTGCGTCTGGCGATTGAACACCACGAACTGCGCTTACATTATCAGCCGAAATTTATTGCGCCTTACGGGCCGGTTTGCGGGTTTGAAGCACTGCTGCGCTGGGAACGCAACGGCACCACGCTGAGCCCGGATGTTTTCCTGCCACTGGCGGAAAAAACCGGTCTGATCATTCCGATTGGCGAATGGGTGCTTAACGAAGCGTGCCGCCAGCTGCGTGAATGGCATCTTGCCGGACACACAAACTGGACCGTTGCCGTAAACCTCTCCACTTTGCAGTTTGAGCAGGCCAATCTGGTGGAAATGGTGATTGATACCGTTGAGCGTCATCAGATCCCGCCGGAAATGCTGACGCTGGAAGTCACCGAAACGACCGCGATGCGCAACCCGGATGTCAGCGTAGAAATCCTCGAACGCCTGACGAAGTACGGCGTCAAAGCGTCGATTGATGATTTCGGTACCGGCTATTCCAGCTTGCTGTATCTCAAACGACTTCCCGCCAGCGAGCTGAAAATCGACGGCGCGTTTATTAACGATCTGATTGCCGGAAGTGAAGATGCCAGCATTGTTTCGGCGATTATTGCGCTGGGCCAGACGCTGAATCTTAAGGTCGTGGCCGAAGGCGTGGAAACTACCCAGCAGCAGGATTTCCTGACGCAACTGGGTTGTGACACGTTGCAGGGCTATCTGCTGGGGCGTCCGATGACACCACAACAGATTGCCCAGCATCCCGATTCTGACTGGGAACCCCGGCTGAACATCATCGATAAAGTCTGATGGTGTTCTGCCCTGACGTTCAGCCCTGAAGCGCCGCCGTGCGGAAATAACGCACGGCATTGCGCAACTCGATGCTCTGTTCCGTCAGGGATTGCGCGGCGGCAGCGGCCTGTTCAACCAGCGCCGCATTCTGCTGCGTGACCTGATCCATTTGGTCGACCGCAATTCCCACTTCATGAATGCCGGTGTGCTGCTCCGAACTCGCGGTCGAAATTTCACTGACGATACCGGCAACTTTATTCACCGAGCTGACAATTTCCTGCATCGCTTTACTCGCGCGATCTGCCTGCTGCGACCCCTCGGCGATTTTGCTGACCGTCCCCTGGATCAGGTCTTTTATTTCTTTCGCCGCCTGCCCGCTTTTTTGCGCCAGCACGCGCACTTCGCTGGCGACCACGGCAAACCCTTTCCCCTGCGTTCCGGCACGGGCGGCTTCAACGGCAGCATTCAGCGCCAGCAAGTTGGTCTGAAACGCGATGCCCTCAATCACGCTGATAATGTTGATAATCTCGCGGGAACTGCCGGAAACATCGCGCATATGCGCCTGCATGCCGGTCACAATCGCGCCGCCCTGAGAAGCCGTTTTCGAGGTTTCATGCGCCAGCGCGCTGGCTTCGCGGGCATTTTCGGCGTTCTGGCTGACGGTCGTCGTCAGGTTTTGCATGTTTGAACTGGTCTGCACCAGCGACGCCGCCTGTTCTTCTGTGCGCTGCGACAAATCAGTATTGCCCTGCTCGATTTCACTCGCCGCGTGACTGATGGATTCGCTGCCTTCCATAATCTGATTAATGGTTTTATTGAGCTGCTGATTCATGCCTTCCAGCGAGGCCAGCAGGCTGCCGGTATCACCCGGTTTCAACTCAATTTTCGCCGCCAGATTTCCGGCGGCGATTTCACGCATGATCGACGCCGCATACGCCGGTTCGCCGCCCAGTTGTTTCACCAGATTACGCGCCAGCAGTAACGCCATCGCCAGCGAAACCAGGAAAGCAAATCCCACCAGCGCCAGGAACATCATGCTGGCATTGTGATAACTGTTGCGGGCCTGCGCGGCAGCCTTTTCGCTGTTCGCCAGTTCGTCGCTGACCAGCGTCGCCAGATCAGCCATCAGCTGCGTGCGGTATTTACGTGAGTTATCGCCGCTGATTTGCGTCGCCTGCGCAATATCGTTGCGCTCAACGGCAGCAATGACGGCGTCGTTCGCCAGCGAGAACTGCGCAAAGTTATTCATGATTTGCGTAAACAGCGCAGATTTACTGCCGCCGCTGTCCAGCTTCTGATAGGCGTTTTCGGCTTCTTTAAACGTCGCCACGGCCTGCATGATTTCACTCCGGTGACCGTCGCGCGGCGCACCTTGCGGTGAGGCAATGTACTGCACCTGTTGCAGGCGCAGTTCGGCCAGCGTGCCGCGCATTACCAGCGGATACTGAACGCCGGGAAGCCGGTAGGCGCGGTAACTTTCAATTTGCTGATTGCTGCTGTTGAGCAGCCAGGCGGACATCGCCGCGAGGATCAGCATCAGACCCAGTACGAGCGCGAACGCCCCCAGTAAACGCGTCAGGACAGAGAGATTGGTTATTTTTTTCATTCGGACACTTCGTTAATTCAGTGACTTGAAACTCTGATAACGGCAAGCGAAGGGATAACTTTAGGATAAATGAAACTATATTTCAGTTTGTTAAACACTGACTTTCAAAATGTAATTCGCGGGTTACCGGACGAATTTTTCGTGTTACCCGCAGGGGCTGAAAACTTGATGTGGCAGGCATTTTTGGCGTTACGCTCATTTATGCGGAGAATAACGCCAGAAGGTTATTTCGGGGAGAAATCCGGCCATAACGGCTGAACCACGGACAGCAGGTTTGCCGTTCCGGCGGCCACGGACATGTGGCGGTAATTATCGGTGCCGTCCGGCAACTGAGTGAAATTCACCCTAGTTTCCAGCCCGGCTTCCTGACATATCACCGCGCCGCCGGCGATGTCCCACAGCGTGGTGCGGCGTTGCAAATGCCCGTCGATAATTCCTTTGGCGGCAAACACCATGCCGACGGTGGTGCAGCGGTAACAATGCACCGACCATTCTGCCGCGCGCAGCCCCTGATAAAACGATGACGCCTCATCCAGTTTGTCATCCGAACTGTCGCCCAGCGACACGATCTGGACATCGCCAAAACGGTCGTCACGGCGGAAAGGTTTGCCGTTATGGAAAATGCCCTGTCCGGATCCTGCGGCAAAAAGTTCGTTCAGCACCGGCAACGCAACCACGCCGATCACCGGTTTTTTCCGTTCGACCAGCCCGAGCGAAACGCCCCACAGCGGCGAACCGCGCAGGAAATTCGACGTACCGTCGATTGGATCAATCACCCAGCAGGACGCATCAGTCAGCACGCCGCCCAGCTCTTCGCCGATAATCGCGTCCTGCGGAAAATGCTGCGCCAGCTGCGCGCGGATAAACTGCTCTACCGCCACGTCGGCTTCTGAAACAAAATCCTGCGTTCGTTTACTGCTGACTTCGATACTGTCCCGGCGGTTGAAAAAACCCAGCGCCAGTTCTGCCGCCTGAGCCGTAATCTGGCTGGCTAGCACCAGTTTTGCGGACATCGTATTGTGAGTCATCATAAATCCTGATTTTTCAGTCTGAAGAAAAAATACACGGTCATAGAATGCACCGGAATTGATGAATAAAAAATGACAACCTGCCGCTTGCCAAAACAGCGTAAAACCTTCTATATCTGTGTGCTTAACTTTTCAGCGTGATGCCGGAGAAAACCATGCCAGACGCCGCCCATTGGATCCCCTTCTTACTGATTTGTGTTGGCCTGGTGTTAACGCCCGGCCCGAACATGATTTACCTGATTTCGCGCTCGCTGTGTCAGGGCCCGAAAGCCGGGCTGATTTCCCTTGGCGGCGTGGTGCTGGGTTTTCTGTTTTATATGCTGTTTGCGGCACTCGGCATTACCGCGCTGCTCATGGCGGTGCCGTTTGCCTATGACGCCCTGCGGATCGGCGGTGCGGCGTATTTGCTGTATATGGCGTGGCAGGCAGTGAAACCCGGCGGGCGCTCGCCGTTTCAGGTCAAAGATTTGCCGCGCGACAGCAACAGAAAGCTGTTTACCATGGGGCTGGTGACCAATTTACTGAATCCGAAAGCCGCAGTGTTGTACCTGACCTTATTGCCTCAATTTATCGTTCCAGAGCAAGGCCACGTCCTCACACAATCTCTGGTGCTGGGCATCACGCAAATCATCGTCAGCTTTACCTTCAATGCCCTGATCGCACTCTCAGCGGGATATATTGCCCTGTTTCTGGCCGGTCGCCCGTTGTGGATGGTGCTTCAGCGCTGGTTTATGGGCGCGGTGCTGGGCGGACTGGCGGTGCGTATGCTGCTCGAAGGACGTAAATAGCGCCATAAAACAGATAAAGCCGTTTCTGAAAGCGGCTTTGTCTGTGGTCATATTCAGTCCTTTATTAACGCTATATAATCCTCTGCACAACGAAAACAGAGGAATTCCTTCGTGCGCGCATTTTCATCCAAATTACTGCCATCCGCTTTGCTGCTCGGCCTTGTCCTGAGCTTCTCCTCACAATCCGCTCTGGCCTCACGCCAGATCACCGATCAGCTCGGGCGTCAGGTAACCCTTCCCGATCAGGTTGACCGCGTGGTTGTGCTGCAACACCAGACGCTCAATCTTCTGGTTCAGCTTGATGCGACCAAAGATATCGTCGGCGTGCTCAACAACTGGCAACAGCAACTGGGCAGTGGTTATGTGCGTCTCGCGCCATCTCTGGAAAAAACGCCGGTGGTGGGCGATTTAACCAGCGTGAATCTGGAAAGCGTGGTTGCCCTGCATCCGCAGGTGGTATTCGTCACCAACTATGCGCCGCAGGAAATGATCGACCAGATCAGCCAGACCGGCATCGCAGTCGTCGCCGTTTCTTTACGTGATGATCCGAAAGGTGAGGAACATAAGATGAATCCGGTGCTACCGGATGAAGATCAGGCATATACCGAAGGTTTGAAGAAAGGGATCCAGCTGATCGGGGAAGTGGTCAACCGCCAGAAACAGGCGCAGTCATTGATCGACTATACTTTTGCTCAGCGCCAGTTAACCAGCACGCGCCTGAAAAACGTTCCGGCTGACCAGCGCATTCGCACTTATATGGCCAATCCTGACCTGACCACCTACGGTTCCGGCAAATATACCGGGCTGATGATGTCCCATGCCGGCGCGCTCAACGTGGCCGCCGCGACCGTGAAAGGCTACAAACAGGTTTCACTTGAGCAGGTGATCGCCTGGAATCCGCAGGTGATCTTCGTGCAGGACAGGTATCCGGAAGTCGTCGGTCAGATCAACCATGATCCGAAATGGCAGAGCATTGATGCGGTCAAAAATCACCGCGTTTATCTGATGCCGGAATACGCCAAAGCCTGGGGCTACCCGATGCCTGAAGCGCTGGCGATTGGTGAATTGTGGATGGCGAAAAAACTGTATCCGCAAAAATTCGCCGACATCGATATGCAAAAACAGGCTGACGCCTATTATCAGCGCTTCTACCGGACAGATTTCAAACCTGCCGCAGAAGCGACGCACGCGGGGAAATAACCTCATCCCGGTGCCGTACTTTTTTGGGGTAATGTGACAAGGAGCTCTGATGACAAACTCGATCAAAGTGCTGGCCGCAGGTAGCCTGCGCCGCGCATGGGCACCGCTGTGTGAGGCTTTTCAGGATAAAACCGGCGGCAAAGTGGTGACCGAATTCGGCCCCGCCGGGCTGCTGCGCGAAAGAATTGAACAGGGCGAAAAAGTCGATTTATTCGCCTCGGCCAACACCGCGCATCCACTGGCGTTGCAGCAACATGGCAAGGCGCTGGAAGTGGACGTTTTCTGCGGAAACAGCCTGTGCGTGACGGCGCGCAAAGGGCCGGAGCTTGAAAAACTGAACTGGCTGAATGTGTTGCTCGACTCGCGTTTTCGTCTGGCGACCTCCACGCCGCAAAGCGATCCTTCCGGCGATTACACCTGGCAGATGTTTGAGCTGATTGAGCGGCGTCATCCGGGCGCGGGCGAGGCTTTGCGTAATAAAGCGCTGCGGCTGGTCGGTGGCGCGAAATCGGCCAAAGTTCCGGAAGGCAAACTGGCGGCAGAATGGCTGATTTGCAGCGGACAAGCCGATGTGTTTATCGGCTATACCAGTTATGCCACGCTGTTGCGGGAAAATGATGCGCTGGAAGTGTTCAACGTACCGGCCGATTACAACGTGCGGGCGCGCTATGCACTCGCGACGTGTACAGAAAAGGGCAAACCGCTGGCAGAATTTATTCTTTCAGAAACCGGCCAGCACATTTTGCAGAATGCCGGTTTTTGCGGAAAACATTCGGTGATGCAGGAATAATCAAAAATACCCAAATAATTCGAGTTGCAGGAAGGCGGGCAACGATGTAATCCCGATGAGCTTACACAAGTAAGTGATTCGGGTTACGGATTGCAGCCAACGCATCTGCAGCTCGAAGTATGAAGGGTATTATAAATCCCGTTCTTTCATTGCGCGCTGACGATCATAGTACTCATCTTCAGCGGCGATGATTTCATCGAGCAGGGAATCCACATCCGCTTTATGCGTATCTTCGGCGAACTGACCGGTCAGAGGCGTTTCCGGCGTCAGTTTGCCGTCTTCATATAACGCCCAGATTTCTTTCGCATAACGCGTTTCCAGCAGCTGCGGCGCGAACTGACCATAATATTCGGTCATGTTATTCACATCGCGCTCAAACATCGATTCGGCATGATTGTTCGCGGCGGCATCCACGGCCTGCGGCAGGTCGATAATCACCGGCCCGTCGGCATCCATCAGCACGTTAAATTCTGACAAATCCCCGTGAACGATACCCGCGCACAGCATGCGCACGATATTGCGGATCATGGTTTCGAAATCCGCCACGGCTTCTTCTTCGGTCAGGATAACGTCGCTCAGACGCGGCGCTACCACGCCGTCAGCGTCAGTGATCAGCTCCATTAGCAACACGCCATCAAGACAAATGTAAGGCTGCGGCACGCGTACCCCGGCGTTTGCCAGACGGAACAGCGCATCCACTTCTGCCGTTTGCCAGGATTCTTCCTGCTGCTTGCGCCCGAATTTTGACCCTTTTTGCATCGCACGCGCGTTGCGGGTGTTCCGGACTTTTCGGCCTTCCTGATACTGCACGGCCTGCTTGAAACTACGCTGTGTGGCTTCTTTATAAACTTTGGCACAACGAATCTCTTCACCGCATAAAACGGTGTACACGTCGGCTTCTTTGCCACTTTTCAAACGACGGACCACATCGTCGATCAGGCCGTCATCCACCAGAGGTTGGATTCTATTTGGGATTTTCATGCAGCCTTGTACCTTATTTCAGCGCATGAGGGAATGACCTGCGCAATATTCCCTGCATTACACACCAGACACGCCGTTCGCGTCATCCTTTCTTAATCCTTCTTTCTCACTATACTCAAGGCTACAGTTTAACGTAGTGGCGCAGTAGTGGATACTTTCTGCGCACAGGTTCTTCTCATTCTGCGATGAAAATGCCCTCCGGCGCCCGCCGATATCGCATAAACACCCCGCGTTAATTTGACTTAATTATTTTGTTCACACCTGATAATTATTTCCCATTGTAAGTAATGATGCCCGATTATTTAATTTTCATGACAACGGAACTTTTTAAATATTTTAAGCTTTTCGTGCTGTTGAGGTTGCGTTTACTTGCGGCAAAATCTGGTATACGTTCCGTTTAGAATAGGGGTGATACTGTGCCGTTAATTTCCCGTTGCAGGTCATCGTTATGAACACCATTTTAATTACCGGCGCTACAGGTTTCGTGGGCGGAGCGGTTGTTGAATATATTCTTCGTCAACAATTAAGTTCTAAAAACCAATTATTACTTTTAGTCAGGGCTGACGATAGTGCGACGGGACTCGCCAGAATTATCGACAATTTGAGAAAGTTTGAATTGTCGGATGAACAACTTGCCGCGATTAATGAGCAATCAATATTAACCGGTGACCTTTCTGAACCTGAGAGCTTTATTCAGGATCCGCGTTTAGATCATGTCACACATGTTATTAACTGCGCCGCGATTGCGTCATTTGGTAATAATCCGGCGATGTGGCGTGTCAACGTTGAAGGTTCACTGATTTTCGCCAAACGCATGGCGCAGGTCAAAGGCCTGCAACGGTTTGTCCACGTCGGCACCGCGATGGCATCCATGCCGGACAAAGACAGCGTCTTCTATGAAGGCATGCCGGACAACGAACACAACGAAGATCTGGTGCAGTACACCGCTTCCAAGCGCGCCATCGAAAACCTGGTTCGTACCGAATGCCCGAACCTGCCGTTTGTGGTCGCCCGTCCGTCAATCATTGTGGGTCACACACAGTATGGCTGCCAGCCGTCCAGCAGCATTTTCTGGGTCTTCATGATGGCGATTAAACTGAAGAAATTTACCTGTACGCTCGACGATCAGGTAGATGTTATTCCGGTTGATTATTGCGCCATGGTGCTGGTGAAATTGTGCCTTGCGGCTGAACTGAACCACAGTTTCTATCATATTTCTTCCGGTGAAGAAATGTGTACGCCATTCCATGAAATAGATACGTCTGTGGCAAAAGCCAATAATACATCGCGTATTATCAGTGAATATCAGCAGATCAGTTATCAGGAATTTACCGGTATCCGTAAACAGTTTAAAGACGTGCTCGGGCCGTGTAATGACAAGATAATTTTGCGTGCGATTAAACTTTACGGCGGCTTTGCGCAATTAAATGTGAAGTTTGATAATTCGCGTTTGCTGAATATGGGTATTCCTAAACCCGCCGCCTTCAAAAGTTATATTGATAAATGTGTTTCTTCCACCCGTGGTCAGACAATATCTGAACTGATGAGGGTTGATTTTAAATAAACCGATGCGTCTGTTTGAGTCATCAAACGGCCCTTTATCTTTTATCTCTGCCCGAAAGATAAAGGGAACGGTTTAGAATACAACGACGCCGCGAAGGACATTGCGGCGTCGTATTTTTCGTGGTGTGAGCGGCTCAGACCAGGCCGTTTCTTCCATAAAGCCGGAAACCTTCACGCTGGTTTAACCGGTCATAATAGGCGGCCACCGCAGGCAAAGCCGGGCGCGACATCGGCGTCATCGACCAGCGGTTTACCGCCAGCCCGAGCGGAATATCTGCCAGCGTAAAATTATCTCCCAGCACGTAATCACCGCTGCGCTGCAATTGTTCTTCGAGCATTTGCATGTGGCGGTTCCATTCGCTGACACCGGCATCAATCAGTGCCGGATCCTGATGCTGCGGGCTGTTGCGCGCCAGCGCCGGAAACGCATAACGCCACGAATTATTCAGCTCACCCGCCTGCCAGTCCATCCACTGTTCCGTAAGAGCACGGCGTTTCGGGTCGGAAGACAGCAAATCCTCGCGCCCTTCCCGCGCGGCCAGATAACGGCAAATCACGTTGGATTCCCACAACACAAACTCACCGTCGAGCACCACCGGCACCATCGCATTCGGGTTCAGCGCCTTAAATTCCGGTGTCTGCGTGGACTGAAACCCCGAACCAAACTGCTCCTGTTCGAACTCCAGTCCCAGCTCAAAACAGGTCCACAAGACTTTACGCACGTTGATTGACGGTGATTTACCCAGAATTTTCAGCATGACTTCCCCTCAATGTGGAAACGATTACCGGCGGATAAAAATCCGCGTTTTTGTACCGTGATACGTCGTGTCTGTTTGCGCGACAAAACCGCACTTCTCCGCCAGCCGGATTGACGCGTGATGTTCCGGCTCGATAATGCAGCACAGCTGGCGATCAATGCTGGCTTCTGCCCAGTTCAGCACCGCCTGTGCGGCCTCAGAAGCATAGCCTTTGCCGTGAAATTTTGGCGAAACCACCCAGCCCATTTCCGCCATGCCGTTCAGCGAAGGCGAGATATCGCGCTGATAATCTGCCAGACCAATTTCCCCGACAAACGCCCCTTCCGCACCGTTGTGCTTTTCAAACACAATCCAGTAGCCAAAACCGAGCATCTGCCAGTGGCCGGGATAACGCAGCAAACGGCTCCAGCTGGCCTCGCGGGTGGACGGCGTGCCGCCGATATATTTCACAACGGCCGGATCGGCCCACTGTGCGGCGATATCGTCGAAATCTTCCACGCGATGCCCGCGCAAAATCAAACGTTCGGTTTCAAGAACAGGCGTCTGAGTCAGCATAATTTTCCTTTGAGTTTTTCTGATTTATTCCGATGACCATTAACTTAGCATTGGAATTGTTCGGTCGGAAAGAGGGGTTTTTAGCCGGAAAAGGAAATCAGACAATAATGCCGCTGCGCAGCGCCGAAGGCGTCAAGCCGCGCACCGATTTAAAGCGGTTACTGAAATGGCTGGCGGAGCTGAATCCGCATTCCAGCGCAATGGAAGTGATGTCCAGTGTACTGTTCTTTAACAGATTTTCCGCCTGAATCAACCGCGCATTCATCACATACTGGTGCGGTGCCATGCCCATGCTGAGTTTAAACATGCGGGCAAAATGAAACTCGCTGAGTTCCGCCAGCAGCGCCAGTTCCGGCAGCAATAACGGCTCCGCCAGGTGCGCGTGGATATAGTCTTTTACACGGTTGAGAATGTACGGCGCGAGCCCGCCGCGCACTACCGGCAGCGCCCATTGCAGATGGGTGTAATTTTTGACCAGATGCGCCATCAGCAGATTTGCCGCACTGCTCAGCATCAGCTGATTGCTGTTTTCTTGCCACTGGCTGCTGAGCAAAAAGTGGCGATACAGCAACGTAATCTGCGGATCCTCCTCAAACGTGCGCTCTTCCACCTGAATCGACGCCGGGCTGCGATCCCACGTTTGCTCCACCAGATGCCGCAGATGATCGTCAGAACAATACAGATGCACAAACGACAAATCGTCGCGCACATCCCAGCTCGACATGCTGTGTTTTGGCATCAGGCAAAAACGATCTGGCCCGCCGCCGTTACGCCACCCGCCGCGGGTTTTGTGATAACACTCATAACCGTCGGCGACGTAAAGACTCAGCGTGTGATGGTCCGGGCTTTCCTGCGTCACGATGTCGTTTTTGTTCGACCAGGCCGCCAGCTGAATGCCGGAGCCCAGCGCCACACTGTCGTGCAGAACCGCTTTATGCTTACGCAGCGTTTCGAAAGCCTGATAAACCTTCGCCATGATGAGCACCGAGTGGAGGAAAGAGGAGATCCAGTTTACGTTTTCAGATACAGGTTGAGCCAGATTTTGCTGCCACTGAACCGCAAAAAATGCGCAAGAATATGCAACTCACCGCAAGCCGCTGAAATCCCGTCGCGCCATATTCCGGCAGAATCTCGTTCAATCAATACTTTGCGTGAGAGAAGTCCATGAATGTGTTTTTGTATATCTCTGTGATTATTATCTGGGGCACCACCTGGTTTGCCATTTATCTGCAACAGGGCGCTGTACCGGTGACAGTTTCGATTTTTTACCGCTTCCTGCTTTCTGCCGTGATTATGCTGGTGGCGCTGCTGGCCGCCCGCCGTTTGCGCCGTCTGGCGCTGAAAGATCATCTGTTTTGCATGGTGCAGGGGTGCTGTGTTTTTTGCTTCAACTTTTACTGCTTCTACCACGCCGCCGCGTACATCACCAGCGGGCTGGAATCGGTAATATTTTCGATGGCCGTGCTGTTTAACGCCTTCAACGGCATGCTGTTTTTTCGCCAGAAACTGGCACCGGCGGTCATTCCCGCCTCCCTCCTCGGGCTGGCGGGCATTGTGACCCTGTTCTGGCACGACCTGAGCGCGACTCATATCGCACCGGAATTACTCAAAGGCATCGGCCTCAGCCTGCTCGGTACCTACGGATTCTCGCTCGGCAATATGATCAGCTCGCGCCATCAGCGCCACGGCCTGGATGTCCTTTCCACTAATACTTACGCGATGTTTTACGGCACCGCGGTGATGGGTGCACTGAGTCTGGTTCAGGGCGCGTCCTTCGCCATCGACCTGAGGCCGCAATACCTCGGTTCGCTGGTTTATCTTTCGGTATTTGGCTCGGTGCTGGCTTTTGGCATGTATTTCACGCTGGTCGGACGCATCGGCGCGAGTCAGGCGGCTTACAGCACCCTGCTGTTCCCGCTGGTCGCGCTGACCGTTTCCACCTTCTACGAAGGCTATCAGTGGCATATCAATGCCATTGTCGGACTGGCGCTTATTCTGCTGGGGAATCTGGTGATGTTCTGCCGTCCGGCCTGGCTGGAGATGTTCAGGCGCAAAGCGGCTACGGCGTAAAACAGGTTACCGGTGCGTACAAAAAATCGCTCGACAGACCGGCTCCTCGTGTTGCATACCTGAAAGGCCGCATCCTGAGAGATGCGCGCCCTACAGAAAATAATGAGGAGAATAAAATGCCTTTTGTACGTATTGATATGGTTGAAGGAAAACCCGAAACCTACCGCAAAACCGTTGGCGATGTGGTGTACGACGCCATGCGCAACACACTCAGTGTGCCGGAAAACGACAAGTTTATTGTTATCTCCGAACACTCTCCGGCAGAAATGATGATTTCACCGGACTATCTGGATATCCAGCGCAGCCCGAACTGCATCGTTATCCAGATAACCCTGAACGCAGGCCGCACGACAGAGATGAAAAAGGCGTTCTATCACGCCGTAGCGTACGGTCTGCACGAAAAAGCCGGACTACGCCTCGAAGACGTATTCATCAGTCTGGTCGAAGTGCCGAAAGAAAACTGGTCCTTCGGCAACGGCGAAGCGCAGTACGTGTGAACTCATCAGATTAAATAATCCCGCCATTGGCCTTCAGCGTCTGGCCGTTGACCCAGGCGCCATCGGGACCGGCGAGGAATGCAACGACGGAGGCGATATCTTCCGGCTGACCGAGGCGCTCAAGCGGTGACGTTTTAGCGATGGTTTCCACCAGTTGATCCGATTTTCCGCTGAGGAATAAATCCGTTGCCGTCGGGCCGGGTGCGACGGTGTTGACGGTGATCTGACGGCCACGCATTTCTTTGGTCAGTACGCGGCTCAGCGCTTCGACGGCGGCTTTGGTCGCAGCATAGACGCCGTAGGTTGGCTGATACAAACCCACCACAGTGGAGGAGAAATTGATAATGCGCCCGCCGTTGTGAAGGTGTTTTGCCGCTTCGCGCAGGGTGTTAAACGTGCCTTTCAGGTTGATGGCGATCAGGCGGTCGAACGCCGCATCGTCGGTGTCGGCGACAGCGGAAAGCGTCATGATCCCGGCGTTATTCACCAGCACATCCACACCACCAAAGGCTTGCTGTGCGCTGGCAAACATACGGCTGACCGCGGTGCCATCACTGACATCGGCCTGCGCGGTGATGGCCTTTCCACCTGCCTGTTCAATTTTACTCACCACCGCGTCGGCTTCTGCCGCGCCGCGGGAATAGTTCACTATCACGGTAAACCCGTCGCGTGCCAGGCGTTCTGCGATGGCCGCGCCAATACCGCGTGATGCGCCGGTGACCAGCGCGACTTTCTGTTTGGATGAAGTCATCATGCGTTTCCTTTTGAGTGATTCGGAGTTGGTGTCGCTGAAGAAAGAGTAGCCGATTGACGCCGCCGGATAATTCCCTGATATTCGTTATCACTATCCGGAAAAGGCGAACAATCATCATGGATAAACTCGACAGTATGCGGTTGTTTACCCGCGTGGTAGAGCTGCGCAGTTTTACGCAGGCTGCGCAGGATCTGAACCTGAAACGCTCGACGGTGACCGACGCCATTAAGCAGCTCGAAGTGCGGCTGAAGGCTCGGTTGTTGCAACGCACTACGCGCCATGTCAGCCCGACGCTGGACGGCGAGGCGTATTATCAGCGCTGTCTGCGCATTCTGGCCGACGTGGAAGATGCCGAGATGGATTTCGCCGGTGCGCAGCCCAAAGGGTTGTTGCGGGTGGACGTCCACGGTTCGCTGGCCCGGCATTTTCTTTTGCCCGGCCTGCCGGATTTTCTGGCGCAATATCCTGAGATCGAATTTTATCTGAGCGAAGGCGACCGCTTCGTCGATCTGGTTCGTGAAGGTATCGACTGCGTGATCCGCGCGGGCGAACTGAAAGACAGCGATATGGTGACGCGTCCGCTGGGAACGCTGTCGGAAATCACCTGCGCCAGCCCGGCGTATCTTGCGCGTTTTGGTATACCGGAAACGCCGGACGATCTCGCTAATCACCGGATGATTGGTTACCGCTCAAGCGCGACCGGCGGCCTGTTGCCGCTGATTTTTCATCAGAACGGGAAAGCGCGGGAAGTGATGTTGCCAACCAGTTTGTCGGTCAACGGTGCGGAAAGCATGAAAGAAGCGGCGCGGCGCGGAATGGGCATTATGCAGGTGCCGCATTACGGGTTAACCGACGATCTGGCGCAGGGCACGCTGGTGCAAATTCTGGCGGATTTCCCGGTCGGCGCGTTGCCTGTAGCGCTGCTTTATCCGCGTAACCGTCAGCTTTCGCCCCGCGTGCGGGTGTTTATTGACTGGATGGTGAAGGAGTTTGCGCGGCGCAGCCCGCCGCACACTACAGCGTTACACCCTGCTGTCTGAGCTGGCCGATATCCTGCAACGGCGGCGCGCCAAACGAGCGGCGGTATTCCCGGTTAAACTGCGACGGGCTTTCGTAGCCCACACGAAATGCTGCGGTCGCCGCGTCGATATTGCCGCTCAGCAGCAGACGGCGCGCTTCCAGTAAACGGATCTGTTTCTGGTATTGAAGCGGGCTCATGACCGTCAGCGCCTTGAAACGGTGATGCAGATTCGAAACGCTCATGCCGACAATTTTTGCCAGTTCATCCATCCGCAGCGGGTGCGCGAAATTGGCTTTGATCCACACAATCGCCTCGCTCACGCCTTTCCCCTGATAATACGACAGCAAATGCTGATAAAAATGGCCGCCTTCCGGTGCGGTGATCAGCCGGTAGAAAATCTCTTTTTTCACCAGTTGCCCGAGCGCCTGTAAATCCTGCGGAATATCCAGCATAACGACCAGCCGCAAAAAGGCGTCTGCCAGACAGTCATCGGATTTTGCCACGTACGTGACGCCGCCGGATCGCGCAGCCGGGAGCGGATCGAGCTGCATGTCGATCATCAGATCGGCCATTTCTTTCAGATCCAGATCGATACGGATCCCCAGATACGGCGTCTCTTCCGTCGCCTGCGTCACCTGCCCGGAAACCGGCATATCAATCGCCGAAAGCAGATAACTGCCCGCGCCGTATTCCACCACTTCCGCGCCAATCAGCACCTTTTTTTGGCCCTGTAAAATCAGGCACATCGACGGAGAAAGCATGCCTTTATTGAGCGCCGTCGGATGCGTGAAACGGATAAACGACAGCCACGGCAGCGCCGTCGGACAGGAATTTTCATCCGGCGGCAGGGCTGAAAAGGCGCGCAAAACGCGCGCGCTCAGGGACATCAGGGGGTTCATAGTCTCTTCACTCATCGTCGATCAGGGTCTTCGGCTCAAGATACGCTTCCAGCCCGTAAGTGCCAAATTCGCGCCCTAAACCGGATTGTTTGAAACCGCCAAACGGCGCATCAGGCGCGTCATACATGCCGTTGACGAATACCCGTCCAGCCACAATCTGCGCCGCGACTTCCCGCGCCTGCTGACGATTTTCCCCGCTGACATACGCCTGCAAGCCGTACACCGTATCGTTCGCCATCTGCACCGCCTCTTCGACAGTGCGGTAGGTCAGCACTGAAATCACCGGCCCGAAAATCTCTTCGCGGGCGATAGTCATATCGGGCGTGACGTTCACAAATACCGTCGGTTTGACGAAATAACCGCTGTTTAAACCTTCCGGACGCCCTTCGCCGCCGCACAGCAGTTCCGCGCCTTCTTCAATGCCCAGACGGATATAATTCTGCACGCGGTCGTACTGTTTTGCCGTCACCAGCGGGCCGATTTGCGTATCCGTCTGCTGCGGGTTGCCCACTTTGACGTTCGCCACCGCGCGCACCAGATGCGCTTTCACTTCTTCCAGCCGTTCCTCCGGCACCAGCAAACGGGTGCCGGCGATGCATGCCTGGCCGTTATTCATCGTGCCAACCGCCAGCGCCAGCGGAATAGTTTTTTCGAGATTAACATCTGGCAGAAGAATGTTAGGCGACTTGCCGCCGAGCTCCAGCGTCACGCGTTTCAGGGTATCTACCGCGCCGCGGGCAATCGCTTTGCCCACCGCCGTCGACCCGGTAAAAGAGATTTTCGCGATATCAGGGTGACGGGTAATTTCTGCCCCGACCACGTCGCCGCGTCCGGTGACAATGTTAAACACGCCCGCCGGTAAACCTGCAGCGTGCAGGCACTCTGTCAGCAACTGCGTCTGGCCCGCGCTCAGCTCGCTGGGCTTGATCACCACCGTGCTGCCCGCCGCCAGCGCGGTCGCCATTTTGTTGCAGATGAAACCGTAGCTGGCATTCCACGGCGTGATCAGCCCGACGACGCCCAGCGGTTCCATCACCACTTTCGCCCTGCCAATCTGGCGGACAAATTCATACTCGCTGAGCAGCTTTATCGCCTGCAAAAATGCGCCGGACGCCCGCGCTACGGTGCCGCGCACCATCGCCAGCGAGCCGCCATATTCGGCGCTCATCACTGCTTCCAGCGCGTCTGTCCGCGCCAGTACTGCGTCATGCAGTTGTTGTAAATACTGAATGCGCTGCGCTTTGCTGGTCCGTGAGAAAGAAACGTAAGCAGCTTTTGCTGAAGCGATCGCCTGGCGGGTATCGGTTTCATCGGCAAGACGAACCTGCGCCGCGACCTGTTCAGTCACCGGATTGATCAGGTTCATCACTTCGGTGCCGTGCGGGGTGACGAACTCGCCGTTAATATAGATTTGATTAATCTGTTTCATGAATGCCTCCGGTTTGTGAGTCTTCATGCTAAGACCGGCGGGCGAAAGGAAGATAGACCAATACTGCCTGAGGATTGCCTGATCCTGCTGGCCGGGAGTATGTTAGAAATCTATCGATTGGGAGAAACCGATGACCACACCCGCTGTATTACTGCATATCGGCCACGAAGAGACGCAAATTGTCGTCAGAAATTCCGCAGCTGAAGACAAGATTTTGCCGCTGACGCTGGGCTCACAGCTGACGTCTGTGGGCTATTTCCGCCACACGCCGCCCACGCCGGACGAAATGGAAACCGCCATTATGGTGGTGGAAGATGAAATTATTCGTATCCGGCACGACATTCCCGCAGGCGCGGCGCTGTTCAGCACCGACAACGACATCCGCGCGCTGGCACGCATTGCCGGTGTGGCAGAAAACGAGGTGATGACGCTGTCGCTCGACGCCGTCGAACGGACGTTTGACCGGCTGGCACTGGTGATTAACGGGCGTCCTGCGCACTTTGAAGGGCTGCCGGATGGCAATGATTTCGCGGCCACATTGCTGATTTTGCGCGAGTTCATGCACCATCTGCAATTTGCAGAAATCACCGTGCAGGGAACGAAATTTGAGATGTAAGCAGAAAGAGTAACAGCCTCCTCCGAGGCTGTTACTTTGAGGGACTCAGATTCAGGCCGACGTGTTTTTCAGCTGCACCGGGTCCGATTCCAGCAACACCAGACCGCTGAGATCCGGCAGCGACTGATGCGCCAGATAATCCCGGAACGACATGCGCGGCGCATCGTTTTGCCACGCGGATTGCAGCTTGCCGAGCAAATCAGTGGTTTTTGACGTTTCCACCGGCGTCGTCGTGTCTGATTCCAGCCAGCCTTTCACATACTTCTGAATATGCGTTGAGGTGCTGGCCGACTGATCCACAGACGCACTCACCAGCGCCCCTTTGTGGTACTGCACCGACGTCGTGCTTTCGGCTTTATCATCAATCTGATAGAAGAGATAATTCTGCGAATCCCGGTCACTGGTCAGATTCAGCTGAAGCCCCGGTGTTAATGACTGGTGGAAGCTCGCGACCAGATGCGACTGCTGCTTTTGCGTAATATTGCGGTTCTGCGTGCTGTCGCCGGTGATCGTGCTGGCCTGCGAAACCTGATAAGAGAAAGTATCCACTTCGTCAGGGCGCATCGGGTTGGTTTTATCCGTTGGCGTCTGCGTCACTGATGCCGTGAAATCGGCCAGCCCGGACATCATGTTTTTGTCGGTTTTAGTCAGCGAGAAGTGAACCGGTTCTGGTCCGCTGCTTTTGTACGTTGTCGCCGACGCGCCGTAATTGCTGTTAAGCGCAGTAAATGCGTCTTTGAACATGTCCATCAGCGAAGAGTCGGCATTGCCCCGCGTTCCCGCACTGCTTAACTGTTTCAGATACTGATTCAGCGCCTGTTTCTGCTGTGAGTCGGTACCGAGAAGTGCGCGTTTGCTCATGTCGACGCTGATATCCACCGTGCCCAGCTCGCCGGTAGATTTCACCGAACGCGTGCTGGCGTCGGCGTGGAAATCCAGCGTCTGAACGTTGTTTTTGGTGCCCAGCGTGGCATGCAAATCAACGGAAGACAGCACTGAGGTATCGAATTTTGTTAATCCGCTCAGATCAAGCTTTGGCGGTTGCGCGGTCAGCCCGTCGATGGCTTTCTGAAAACCGTCGGCCAGACCGGCCAGCGCCGTGCGATCGGCGTCGCTGAGCGTGCCTTTGGTGACGTTCACCTGCACGCCCAGACCGTCGGCATCGCTGCCCAGCGTGATATCCACCCGCGCACCGCTGGCCGTTTTCACGCTCAGGGTGATCTGGTTATCCGCTTTGGTATGAAGTTGCGATTGCGCAATGTTGACGGAGGAAGCCTGACCCGCCGTCTGCTTTAAGACAGATTGCGAATAACTGCCTGCCTCCGTGGTAAAGCGCTCCAGCAGCGCCGCACCCAGCCCGGCAAAACGCGCCGCATTGCCCGCAGAACTGAAATTTCCCGCCAGCTTCGACGAGATAAGATCGGCAGATGCATTTTCCCACACCAGCGCCGGTTTGGTGATGGCGTAAACCGGCGTGCTGCTGGTCGCCTGCCCGATCGTCACGGAAGTCGATTGCGTCGCCGCCGCTTGCTGGCTGGCGACAGCGGTCACCGTTGCCGTGGTTTTGGTGGCGGCCAGCAGCGTAGTGGCTGACTGATTGCCTGTCGCAGAAATGATTGTCATCCTGATAGTTCCCTTGTTTTGCGCCATAGCGCCAGTGGATACCCTGATCCTTCTGATGCTATTTTCGGCAAAACCACAGGAAACTTTAAGGATATGTAAAAGTCTGTTTCTGAAAAAACGAACAACGACGCCCGGCGTTAGCTCATTCCAGCGGGCCACCCAGAATGGTTTCGCACATTCCGGAAAGAATGCGTTCGCCAGTTTCGGTTTTTAAATCTTCGTACCATTGTTCGGTCACGGCCATTTCTTTTCCGTGCGTAACATCGCAGCGTTTACGCGCTTTCAGTACCAGATCCTTCACGCGATACGCGCGTTTTTCCTGATAACGCAGCAGCGCATCTTCAATCCCTAACGAATTGGTTTGCAACACATTGGCCAGCACCACGGCGTCTTCCATTGCCGCGCAGCCGCCCTGCCCGATATCCGGCGTCGTGCTGTGGCCGGAGTCACCCAGCAGCGCAATCCGCCCTTTCACCAGTTGCATAAACGGTTCGATATCGTGGATTTCAATCCGGTTGGTGGTGTCAGGATTAATCAGGCTAATCAGTTTCTGCACCGGTTCTGCCCAGCCGGCAAAGTAGCGCTGTAAATCGTCGCGCACCGTGACGCGATCTTCCTGCAGGCCTTTGGGCAGCGGAACGTCAAAGAAAAAGTAGAAACGGTTGTCGCTTACCGGCATCAGCGAAACACGCTTACCTTCACCGACGAATGTCGTCCACTGATCGGCAGGCGCGATACTTTCATCGATTTCCACCAGCCCGTTCCAGTTAACGTAACCGGCATAACGGCGCTCGGTGGCGTAGCCCAGAACATGCTGACGGATCACAGAATGCGTGCCATCGGCGGCAATCAGCACATCGCCTGTTGCAGATGACCCATCGTCAAACCAGGCGGTGACGCTGTCTGCGGATTCCTCTACGTGCGTAACGCGTTTGCCAAACTGCACCTCGTCGCGGCCATAGGTGTCGAGCAGCATCGACTGAAGTTCCGCGCGCGCCACCGGATACGGCTGCTCACCGACGCTCTGAATCAGCGGATCCATCGAGAAGCGCGTCATCGTCTGGCCCTGCTGATAATCTTTGTAGGCCATAAAACGCATCTGCCCACCCAGCTTGCGCAACGGTTCTTTCATCCCGAGATAATTCAGACATTTCACGCCGTTCGGCCAGATAGAAATCGCCGCGCCCACCGGTTTGATCTCTTTCACCGCCTCGTATACCGCCGTTTCGATGCCAAAACGCTTGAGCGCAATCGCCGCACATGCCCCGCCAATACCGCCACCAATCACGATCGCTTTCATATTTTTCTCCTTGAGGTCTCACAAGGAAAAAGCAATTTCTGTACCAGAAAGCGGATTTGCGCAATAAGCCTTGTATACAATCTTAAGGCAAATAAATACCCGCCGAAGCCAGGCTGGAATGCGCTAAAACAAGGCACTCTTTTAGCGCAAACGGAGCGCAACAAGCCAGTCTGGTGCGTGAGCGCGAAGGTTGATACTCTTCTGGCTATTCGGATTTCAAATACCACAACCAGAAGTAGTGATGAAATGAATCGCTATCCCATGTTCAGCCCGCAACAGTTGCTCAGTTTTGTGGCCGTCTGCGAAACCGGCAGTTTTACCCGCGCCGCCGACCGCGTTTATCTTTCGCAATCGACGGTCAGCCAGCAGGTCAGGCGTCTCGAAGAAGCGCTGGGGAAACCCTTGCTCGAGCGCACGTCGCATCAGGTTCAGCTCACCGAAGAAGGCGAGCGGCTGCTCGGCTATGCGCGGCGAATTATCGCGCTCAACGGCGAGGCGCACGACGCGCTGAGCGATCAGTGGCCGGACGGCATTGTGCGTCTCGGCGTGCCGGAAGATTTTGCGGCCGCCACCACGTCTTTGCTGGCGCAGTTTTGCCGTGAACATCCGCATATCCGGCTGGATGTGACCAGCGGCCTGAGCCATGAACTGCGCCGCGCATGGCAGCAGGACATGCTGGATATTATTCTGGTGAAACAGCTGACCGGCGAGAAAGCCAATGCGTCGCGTCCCGAGCCGATGCTGTGGCTCGACAGCGCCGGGTTTCCGGCTTTTGAGCGCGACCCGGTGCCGCTGGTGCTGTTCCCGCTCAACGGTTTGTATCGTGAAGAATTGTGCCAGGCGCTGGACGCCATCGGGCGCAGCTGGCGGATCAGCTACAGCAGTGCCAGCCTCGCCGCGCTGGTCGCCGCCAGCGCCACCGGACTGGGCATCACGCTTCTGCCCGCCAGCTGTGTCACGCCGGAACACCGTATTCTCGGCGCAGATAGCGGCTTACCCACCGTGGATAACGTCGAGCTGGCGCTGTTTTACCGCCCGGACGCCACGGCGGCGCAAATCGCGCTGGCGGGAAAATTGCGCGAGTTTTGCCAGCTCAGCTGAGCATTGCGTTTCCCACTGACAGGCAGTGGGAAAAATCGCAGCCGGAACCGGAGAGATCTTTTAGGGTGAAGAGAAAAGCAGCATCCTCTGAGTATCATGAATAAGGAATTCGACGTGCAAAACCCTCAGCAACAAAGCCGCAGAAACTTTCTCTCAAACAGTGCAAAAGTCACGGCCACCGGTGCCCTGCTGGCCTCCGGCATGACCTCGGCTTCTACCGTCCGCGCCAGTCAGAACATTGAAACCTGTGACGATCCCCGTCAGGCGACAACGATTTCGGCCACGCACTACCAGCTGCGGAATGTCCGGTTGGAAGAAGGTTTCGAGCGCGAAGGCGACATGGTGACTGGTACGCAAACCGGCCTGTACAATCTCGATATCAATAACGGCAAAATTGTGGCGATCCAGCCTGCAAAAGACGCCCCGGCCAGCACGTTACCGGCCTTTGACGCTAAAGGGCTGTTGCTTCTGCCCGCCACGCGCGACATGCACATCCACCTCGACAAAACCTTTTACGGCGGCAAATGGGAAGCGCCGCGCCCGCGTAAAGGCAAAACCATCATGGATATGATTGCCCGCGAGCAGGTGCTGATCCCGAAACTGCTGCCGACGTCGGTCGAACACGCCGAAGCGATCATCGGGTTGCTGCATTCCAAAGGCACCACCGTGGCGCGCAGCCACTGCAATATCGACCCGGTCAGCGGCCTGAAAAGTCTCGAGCACCTGAAAATCGCGCTGGAAAAACATCAGCAGGATTTCAGCTGTGAGATTGTGGCGTTTCCTCAACACGGTTTGCTGCATTCGAAAGTGGACGGCCTGATGCGTGAAGCGATGCAAATGGGCGTGCAATACGTCGGCGGGCTGGATCCAACCAACGTTGACGGCGCAATGGAAAAGTCGCTGGACGCGATGTTCCAGATCGCGCTCGACACGAATAAAGGCGTGGATATTCATCTGCATGAAACGACGCCTGCCGGGATCGCCGCAGTGAAATACATGATTCAGACCGTGGAGAAAAACCCGCAACTGAAAGGTAAAGTGACACTCAGCCACGGTTTTGCGCTGGCAATGATGCAGGGCGCGGAGCTGGATGAAGTCATCAACGGGCTGTCCGAACAGCAGTTCACCGTGGCCTCCACCATTCCGCTCGGCAAACTGAACATGCCGCTGCCGCAGCTGAGCCAGAAAGGCGTATTTGTCATGACCGGCACCGACAGCGTGATCGACCACTGGTCCCCGTTCGGCACCGGCAGCATGCTGGAAAAAGCCAGCCTGTACGCCCAGCTCTACGGCAATTCCGACGAATTTGGCCTGACGCGCTCCCTCGCGATTGCTACCGGCAACGTCCTGCCGCTCGACGACAGTGGCAAACGCCAGTGGCCCGCACTCAACGACAACGCTGAGATGATTCTGGTCGACGCCAGCTGTTCAGCCGAAGCAGTCGCACGGGTGTCCGACGTGAAAGCGACATTCCATCAGGGAAGGCTGGTGTTTGGCGCGGTAGAGAAAGTGTAAGAGTCAGAGAATGTCTGGCGCAGAAAAGCAAAAAGCCCCGCGAGGGGCTTTTTAGTTTCAGATTTTGACGCCCGAAGGCACAAAATCAGAACGGGATATCGTCATCGAAATCCATTGGGGGTTCGTTATTCTGTGCTGGCGCGTTGTTTTGCGCAGCCGGACGAGCCTGCTGGCCGCCGCTGAACTGGTTGCCGCCTTGTGGCTGCTGAGGCTGACCCCAACCGCCTTGCTGGCCGCCACCTGCTGATGCCTGACCGCCACCTGCTGGTGCGCCGCCGCCGGTACGGCCGCCGAGCATCTGCATGGTGCCGCCCACGTTAACAACGACTTCGGTGGTGTATTTTTCTACGCCAGCCTGATCGGTCCATTTACGGGTTTGCAGTGCACCTTCGATATAAACCTGTGAACCCTTTTTCAGGTATTCACCGGCAACTTCGGCTAATTTGCCGAACAGCACAACGCGGTGCCATTCTGTTTTCTCTTTCTGCTCGCCGGTGGCTTTGTCACGCCAGCTTTCGGAGGTTGCCAGCGTCATGTTGGCAACGGCGCCGCCGTTTGGCATATAGCGGATTTCTGGATCTTGTCCGAGATTACCGACGAGAATAACTTTGTTTACGCCTCTGCTGGCCATGTGGATTCTCCTGATGATGTATGTCGTGGTTGAAACCACAGTGTTAGATGTGAGGGGACTCACTTCGCGACATTATAACCACAAAACGATTACTCCGTACCACGGATGTAAAACGTTGTGGCATTCTTTCCAGAATGTTCAGTAAACACTCCACTGTTACATCGAGTACTGGATATACATTCAGGTTTTGGGGTGGCATGGGCTGTGATTTGTGTCATAATTGCGCGTTACGTTCTTCTCTGTGCCTGATTCGCTGACCGGCGCGATGCCACACTTTCCGACGGTCACCGGCACGGTGAGCTATCAAGTTAATCCGGGAATGATGAATGGATAAGATCGAAGTTCGGGGCGCACGCACCCATAATCTCAAGAATATCAACCTGATTATCCCGCGCGACAAACTGATTGTTGTCACCGGCTTATCCGGTTCAGGCAAGTCCTCTCTGGCGTTCGATACGCTGTACGCCGAAGGCCAGCGCCGCTACGTCGAGTCGCTGTCTGCCTATGCACGCCAATTTTTATCCTTAATGGAAAAACCGGACGTCGACCATATTGAAGGTCTGTCTCCGGCGATTTCGATTGAGCAAAAATCTACATCGCATAACCCGCGTTCCACCGTCGGGACGATCACCGAAATCCACGACTATCTGCGTCTGCTGTTTGCCCGTGTGGGCGAGCCGCGCTGCCCGGACCACAATATTCCGCTGTCCGCGCAGACCGTCAGCCAGATGGTAGATAACGTGCTCGCACAGCCGGAAGGCCAGCGCCTGATGCTACTCGCGACAATCGTGAAAGACCGTAAAGGCGAGCACACCAAAACGCTGGAAAATCTGGCATCACAAGGCTATATCCGTGCGCGTATCGACGGCGAAGTGTGTGATTTGTCGGATCCGCCGAAGCTGGAATTGCAGAAAAAACACACCATCGAAGTGGTCGTTGACCGCTTTAAAGTGCGTGATGATCTGGCTCAGCGCCTCGCAGAATCCTTCGAAACCGCGCTGGAATTGTCCGGCGGTACGGCGGTGGTCGCCGATATGGATGACCCGAAAGCCGACGAAATGCTGTTCTCTGCCAACTTCGCCTGTCCGGTGTGTGGCTACAGCATGCGCGAACTTGAACCACGGATGTTCTCGTTCAACAACCCGGCCGGTGCCTGCCCGACCTGTGATGGTTTGGGCGTGCAGCAGTTCTTCGATCCGGAACGCGTGGTGCAAAACCCTGAACTTTCCCTGGCCGGTGGCGCAATCCGCGGCTGGGATCGGCGTAACTTCTATTATTTCCAGATGCTGCGCTCACTGGGCGAGCATTACGATTTCGATGTGGAAGCGCCGTTTAACGAACTGAGCAGCGACGTGCGCCATGCAATCCTGCACGGTTCCGGCAAAACCACGATTGAATTCAAATACATTAACGATCGCGGTGACACATCAATCCGTCGCCATCCGTTCGAAGGTGTGCTGCACAACATGGAACGCCGTTATAAAGAAACGGAATCCAGCGCCGTGCGCGAAGAGTTGTCGAAATACATCAGCAACCGCCCTTGTACGTCCTGCAAAGGCACGCGTCTGCGCGAAGAAGCGCGTAACGTGTTTGTCGAAGAAACCACGCTGCCGGAAATCTCTGATTTCAGCATCGGCCATGCGATGGATTTCTTCCGCAATATGAAACTCAGCGGCCAGCGCGCAAAAATCGCTGAAAAAGTGCTGAAAGAAATCGGCGATCGCCTGAAATTCCTGGTGAACGTCGGCCTGAACTACCTCTCGCTGTCCCGTTCTGCGGAAACGCTGTCCGGTGGTGAAGCCCAGCGTATCCGTCTGGCGAGCCAGATTGGTGCCGGTCTGGTGGGCGTGATGTACGTGCTGGACGAACCGTCCATCGGCCTGCATCAGCGTGACAACGAACGTCTGCTGGAAACCCTGATCCATCTGCGTGATCTTGGCAATACGGTCATCGTGGTAGAACACGACGAAGACGCCATTCGCGCCGCCGACCATATTATCGATATCGGCCCGGGCGCTGGCGTGCATGGCGGCGAAGTGGTGGCTGAAGGCACCGCAGAAGACATCATGGCAAACGAAGAGTCGCTGACCGGCCAGTTCCTGAGCGGTAAACGTGAAATCTCAGTACCGGCGCAACGTGTGCCTGCGGATGCCACCAAAGTGCTGAAGCTTTCCGGCGCGAAAGGCAACAATCTGAAAGACGTGACGCTGACGCTGCCGGTAGGCCTGTTTACCTGCATCACCGGCGTGTCCGGCTCGGGTAAATCGACGCTCATCAACGACACGCTGTTCCCGCTGGCACAGCGCGAACTGAACGGCGCGACGATTGCCGAAGCGGCACCGTATCGCGAAATCGAAGGTCTGGGGCATTTCGATAAAGTGATCGACATCGACCAGAGCCCGATTGGCCGTACGCCGCGCTCTAACCCGGCGACGTACACCGGCATTTTCACGCCGGTTCGCGAACTGTTTGCCGGTGTGCCGGAATCACGTTCACGCGGCTATACGCCGGGGCGTTTCAGTTTCAACGTCAAAGGCGGGCGCTGTGAAGCCTGTCAGGGCGACGGCGTGATCAAAGTTGAAATGCACTTCCTGCCGGATATTTATGTGCCGTGCGATCAGTGCAAAGGCAAACGCTATAACCGCGAAACGCTGGAAATTAAATACAAAGGCAAGAGCATTCACGAAGTGCTGGAAATGACGATTGAAGAAGCCCGTGATTTCTTCGACGCTGTCCCTGCCCTTGCGCGTAAATTGCAGACGTTAATCGACGTCGGTCTGACGTATATCAGCCTCGGCCAGTCAGCGACCACGCTGTCCGGCGGTGAAGCACAGCGCGTTAAACTGGCGCGTGAGCTGTCCAAACGCGGCACCGGTCAGACGTTGTATATTCTCGACGAACCGACCACCGGCTTGCACTTTGCTGATATTCAGCAACTGCTGGAAGTGCTGCACCAGCTGCGCGATCAGGGCAACACCATCGTGGTGATTGAACACAATCTGGACGTGATTAAAACTGCGGACTGGATTGTCGATCTCGGGCCGGAAGGCGGCGCAGGCGGCGGTCAGATTCTGGTTGCCGGTACACCGGAAACCGTCGCGGAATGCAAAGAATCGCATACCGCACGTTTCCTGAAACCGTTGCTGGAACGTCACAGCCAGCAGGCGAAGAAAACGGCTTAATGTTTTTGGCTTCCTCCCCTGCCAGGGGGAGGAGCTAAAACCAATTCACATTCCAGCTATAACTTATTTAAATATCTTCTGCACAAACTCCGCGTACGCCGGGCGCCAGACGTCCATTTCATGACCGAGATTCGGATATTCGTGGTAATCGAACTTAATCTTGCGTTGCTCAAGCTCAGATTTCAGTCCCGCAATATCTTTGCCCGTCACCACGTCTTTTTCACCTACCACTAACGTGAAGTTTTTCAGCTGCGCGTTGATTTTATCGGGTTCGGCGAAACGCTTTTCGACATCTGCATTGGGTACGGTCGTCGTGCTGACCCCGCTGAATGTTGCCAGCCAGCCGAACTGATCAAGATGTGTCATGCCGCTGACCAGCGTCTGATAACCGCCCTGCGAAAGTCCGGCTAACGCCCGCCCTGCCGCGTCATCGCGCACGCGGAAGTTTTTCGAAATCAGCGGAATAATGTCCCCGGTGAGTTCTTTATCTGCCGCCGCAGCGTTGCGCGGATAGAATTCCTTGCGGCGATCTTTGGTGACGTAATCTTCCGGCACGACGCCTTTGGCGTCGGTTTCCGTATCAGGAATGACAACCAGCATCGGTACGATTTTTTTCTCTGCCAGCAGGTTATCCATGATTTGCGGAATGCGCCCCTGATCCAGCGCCGAGCGGCCGGTATCGCCAAAACCGTGATAGAAATACAGCACCGGCAGCGGCTGTGACGCATCGGTATACCCCGGCGGCGTCCAGACCGCGACCTGACGCTCAGAATTTAGCGCCGCAGAATGATAGGTCAATGTGCGCACTTCGCCATGCGCCACGTTTTTCACATCCAGAATGCTGCCCGGCACCAGTATCAGGCTGGTGTTCACCTGACGCTGCGGTTTCGGTATGGCGCTGCCCGGATCGGCAATCCGCAGGCCGTCAACGTTAAAGAAATATTCGTAGAGATTGGGTTTCTGCGCGTCCGACGTCCAGCTCCAGACGCCTTTTTCGTCTTTGGTCATCTGATGCGGAATGTACGTCACCGGCGTTGCACCGGTCACCACGTCCACATGCTCCGCACCAGGCGCATAAAGCCGGTAGGTAATCGTGAGATCCGGGTTCACCGCCGTGATGTAGTTCCTCGCCGGAACAGACGCGTCGGCGTCCTGCGGCAGGCTTTGCGCGAAAACGGTCAGGGGGAACGGCGCGCTAAGCGCCAGTATCAAAAGCGTGGCAAGATTCAGCCTGTTGCGGGTCATCATCCTTTCCTTCTGGGTTGGCGTGAGCAGACGGACGACCTGTCCTGAAGTAACTCACTGTTTTTGCACAACTCTCAGAGTAGGTTATTTTTACAACAAAGGATCGTGACCCGCGTCACCCTTTAAAGGATGCAGTTGCGGCAGCACGCTCAGGCGCTGGAGGGCGAAATCCCAGAATGTCCGGACTTTGCGTGGCATTTGCTGTACCTGTTGCGCGACCAGCTGAACCGGCAGTGGCAGCGGTTCGAAATCCGTCAGAAGCCGGACCATGCTTCCAGCCTGCAAATCTTCGCTCACCTGATACGACAACAACCGCGCAATTCCGCGTCCGCTGCGCACCGCCAGCAGCTGAGATTCGACATCATTGAGCAGCAAACGCGGCGAAAGCCGGACGCGCAGATCGTCTTCGTGCGGCCCGAACCGCCATTCACGGATTTGCGTGCGCAGCGTGCCCATGATGGTCTGATGCGTCGCAAGATCTGACGGATGCTGCGGCAGAGCGTGTTGCGCCAGATACGCCGGGCTGGCGACCAGCACGCGGGTAACTTCCGCCACTTTACGCGCCACTTTGCCCGAGTCTTCCTGATGCCCGATGCGTACCGCCAGATCCAACCCTTCATCGATGAGATCCAGATTCCGGTCGCTGAGCATCATCTCAATCTGCATGTCCGGGTTCTGTTCGAGAAATTCCATCACCAGCGGCGCAACGTGTTTACGCCCGAACTGAACCGGCGCAGTCAGCCGCAACAGGCCGCTCAGCTGGGTTTCAGCAGTGTCTTCCACGGCGTCCTGATAGTGGCTGAGCAACAACCGTGCTTTTTCGGCCAGACGTGCGCCCGCTTCTGTCGGCGCCAGGCTCCGGGTGGTGCGCTCGACCAGCCGCGCACCGAATCGGTGTTCCAGCGAGGCAATCGCGCGCGTGATCGCCGGTGGCGAACGGTGAAGTTTACGGGCAGCTTCCGCCAGGCTGCCATACTGAAGTACGGCGACAAAAATCGCCATTTCATCCAAACGGTCCATAGATTCTTCCACAAAGTGAAACACTCAATTTCAATCTTCGTGGATCACAATCATTTTGCGCAAGAGTAATGTTTATACGACACAGACAAAGGAGACATTCCATGCCCGCCATCCAGCTTTTCGGCACGCCGCTTTCCGGCCACTGCCACCGCGTCACCTTATTGCTTAAGATGCTCAATCTGCCTTTTGAGTTTAAAGAAGCCGGTGCCGCCGAACGCAAAACCGAAGAATTTGCTCACCTGAATCCTTTGCAACAGGTGCCTGTTTTAGTCGATGGTGAACACATCATCACCGACAGCAACGCCATTCTGGTGTATCTGGTGAAACGCTATGCGCCTGACAGTCACTGGCTGCCGGAAAATCCGCTGAAAGCGGCGGAAGTGCAGAAATGGTTGTCCCGCGCCGCCGGTGAAGTGCGTTTTGGCCCGGCTTCAACGCGGATGGTGAAACAATTTTCTGCACCGGAACCTTATGATTACGCGCTGGCGCTGACGGCAAAATTCCTGCCGCAGCTGGAAAAGCATGTTGAAGCGCATGAGTTTCTGGCGACCGACCGCGTCACAATTGGCGATCTGGCCTGCTACAGCTATATCGCCGCGGCACCGGAAGGCGGTGTTTCACTGGAAGATTATCCGGCGATCCGCCGCTGGCTGAAACGGATTGAAAATCTGCCGGGCTTCACGCCGCTTCCTGCGTCGCCGTTGCCCGAAAGAGCGTTGTAAGCCGCCATGAACAGCGTATTCCATGCCGATGAAATCCTTGCGCAGGATCTGGCGGGGTTTGATGTTTCCTCGCACGGAATACGCGAGGCGATGCCGGAACAGCACCGGTTGTTTTTTGCCGCACTGCCTTATCTGTTTGTCGCCACGCTGGATCAAAATGGCTGGCCGGTGGCGACGATCCTGACCGGTCCCGCCGGTTTTATCCGCGCCCCGGATGACAAACATCTGCGGGTGAATGCGCCACGTCGCCCCGACGATCCGGCGCAGGCCGCGCTGGAACCTGGGAAACAGGTCGGCACGCTGGGGATCGATTTCTCCAACCGCAGACGAAACCGGGCAAACGGCAGGATCGGCCGCATGGACAAAAACCGGATCGAGATCCTCATCGATCAGAGTTTTGGCAACTGTCCGAAGTATATTCAGATCCGCAAACTGACGGACGTCCCGGTACACAAACCACTGCCCGCGCGGGAAGATATGACGGAACCGGACGAAGACGCCCGCGCGCTGATTGCGCGTGCCGATACTTTTTTCATCGCCAGCCACGCGCATGGTGGAACCGATGTGTCGCATCGCGGTGGTCAGCCGGGGTTTGCGCATCTGGTGGGAAACCGGCTGTGGGTGCCTGACTACCGGGGCAATCAGTATATGAATACGCTGGGAAATCTGCTGGCCGAGCCCCGCGCCGCGCTGCTGTTTATCGATTTCGCCAGCGGCGATATTCTGCATTTACAGGGGCACACCAGAATTCACTGGCAGCCGGAAGAAATCCCCGGTCCGTCAGGTGCGGAACGTTACTGGAGCCTGGATATCACCCGCGTATGGCGTTTTCGCGCAGCGTTGCCGTGGCGCGGAGAAGCGCCTGATTATTCACCTGCGACGCTGGGCACCGGCCAGTGGCCCGGCGATCAGACGCCAAATTCCTGACGGGTGTTCTCCGGCAAAGCGGAAACGACCATTTTGTAGGAACTGTCGATCAGGGAATAAAGCTGAGAGTTCGGCAAACTACCGTCAAGCACGACCGTATTCCAGTGCGCTTTATTGAGGTTCTCGCCGGGCAGAATGCAGGTGTGTTCCGCCCGCAATTTTCCGGCCATTTCGAGGCTGGTTTTCAGCGAAACGGCTTCAAATCCCTGACAATCGCAGAACATCGCGAACATCACACCGCCCACTTTTATCTGATTCGCACCGTATGGGTTCTGCGTACTTTGCTCTGCTCCGGGTTTTCCCATGCAGTAGTCGAGCAATTCCAGACTGGTCATTTTTGCCTTTCTCCGTCTCTGAGGTGAACAATTCCATTACCGAAATCGTCTATTTAGTGTGCAGCAACATGGCGAAAAAGAAAGGGATGAGATCGCAAATACAAAAAAGGGCCGACATCGCTGTCAGCCCTAAACAACGCTTACTCCCCTAAATAATTCGGGCTGAAGCAAGGCGGTAAGCTCAGGAAGCCCCGGAAACAGGGACGTACCCTGTGACCGGGGTGAGTGAGCGCAACCCACGCCGCAGCAGCCCGAATTATGACGGGGATTTACTGCACGGCGGCGAAGGCTTCAGCCACCTGTTTCACGTTATGGTGATTCAGGCCTGCCATGCACACGCGACCGCTGAGGATCAGGTAAACGCCGAATTCTTCACGCAGACGGACAACCTGTTCTTCGCTGAAACCGGTGTAGCTGAACATGCCGCGCTGTTGCAGAAGGTAATTGAAATCACGACCCGGCAAGGCGACTTTCAGGCTGTCGACCAGCGTGTGGCGCATTTCGAGAATACGGGTGCGCATTTTCTCTACTTCGGCTTTCCACTGCGCGTTCAGCGCGCTGTCGCTCAGGACTTTCGCCACCACTTTCGCACCAAAATTCGGCGGGCTGGAGTAGTTGCGGCGCACGGTCGCTTTCAGCTGACCCAGTACGCGGCCAGCGGCTTCGCTGTCTTCACACACCACGGACAATCCGCCTACGCGTTCACCGTACAGGGAGAAAATCTTCGAGAAGGAGTTGCTGACGAAGCAGTTCACACCGGCAGACGCCATCGCGCGGATCGCGTAAGCATCTTCATCAATACCTGCGCCAAAGCCCTGATAAGCGATGTCGAGGAACGGGATCAGCTCGCGCTGTTTGGTGACTTCAATCACCTGATCCCACTGCGCGGGCGTCAGGTCAGAACCCGTCGGGTTATGGCAGCACGGGTGCAGCAGCACGATGCTTTGCGCCGGTAAGGTTTTCAGGCGTTCGACCATCGCGGTGAAATTCACACCCAGTGTTTCTGCGTCAAAGTACGGATACGTATGCACTTTGAAGCCTGCGCCACCAAAGATAGCCACGTGGTTTTCCCAGGTCGGGTCACTTACGTAAACTTCCGAATTCGGGAAGTAGAACTTCAGGAAATCCGCACCGACTTTCAGCGCGCCGGAGCCGCCGACGGTCTGAATGGTGGCGATACGCTGTTGTTTCAGCGCCGCATGTTCCGCGCCAAACAGCAGTTCCTGAATGCCTGCGCGGTATGCCGGCAGACCTTCCATCGGCAGATACACTGACGCAGATTGCGGCCCGGCGTTCAGCTGGTTTTCTGCATTTTCCACCGCAGCCAGTTGCGGGATAATACCCTGCTCGTCGTAATAGAGACCGATGCTCAGGTTCACTTTGTCTTGTCTTGGATCGGTCTTAAAGCTTTCCATCAGCGACAAAATCGGGTCACCGGCATAGGCATCAACATGTTGGAACACGGTATACATCTCCTTGGTTTGGTTGAGTGGCGCGGCAATCCACGCCAGTCATACCGGCGCATCGCTGCTCTTTCACAGACTATCAAAGTTCGTTAAAAAAGATGACAACATTGTTGTCAATTTTCGGGCGTTTTTTGCCCGCTGCTGCGGGCATCAATGCGCCGTGCAATATGGTGCTCACGAAATTTCTCAATAATAAAATCAACAAATACCCGGGTCTTTGCAGGCAGCAATTTATGTGTCGGAAAGTAAAGGAAAATCCCGCCCGCATCCGCATACCAGTCTGGAAGTACACGCACCAGTGAGCCGCTTTCCAGCGCCGGAAGCAGATCCGGTATATTTGCCATTACAATTCCCAGCCCCATTTCTGCCGCCCGGCAGCAGGCCTCCGGCTCGTTAAACGTCATGCACACGGGAAGCCCGACGGCAGATTGCTGACCACCGGCATTGCGCAGCATAAAGTTGCGGATCTTACCGGTTTGCGGTGAGCGAATGCGGATTCCGTCACCGCGCGCCAGGTCATCAGGCTCAAGAAAAGGCGGATGCTGGCTCAGATAGGCCGGTGCCGCCGCCAGCACGGCATGAACCGGCGCAAGTTCACGGGCCACAATACCCTGCGGCAGATCGAAACCGCCGCCAATCGCCGCGTCATAGCGTTCGCCAATCAGATCAATCTTGCGGTTATCAAACTCCCAGTCCGGCTGAATATCCGGGTAACGCTGAAGAAATTCCGGCAGAAGCGGGAGAATAAAATGCATCCCAAAATAGGTTCCCATGCTGACTTTCAGGACGCCGGAAGGACGTTCGGTCGATGTGGAAAGCCCTTTCATCGCCATTTTTACCGTGGTCAGCCCGACGCGAACTTCCTGCAAAAAACGCTCTCCGGCCTCCGTCAGTCTCAGCTTGCGTGTACTACGCTGAAACAGACGCACGCCGAGTTGAGTTTCAAGCGTGGTGACATTTTTCCCGACGGCGGCGGAGGTCAGCCCTAACTGTCGGGCGGCGGCAGAAAAACTTCCGGTATCTGCACTGATCACAAAACAATCAAGGTGAACAAGCATCCGTTGACTCCGATTTCAAACTTTTAGTTTGAAATGATTATAGCGTTTACCGGCTAGTTCACCGCACGGATCAGGTGAATACTCGGTTCACTAGCCCGATTAACTCATCTGTTTTGGAGCACACAAAAATGACCACTCAACCATCACTGCAAGGCAAAGCCGCTTTTGTTCAGGGCGGATCACGCGGCATCGGCGCCGCTATCGTTAAGCGTCTGGCCCATGACGGTGCCAGCGTCGCCTTCACCTACGTTTCTTCCGACGAAAAAGCGCAGGCGCTGGTGAAATCCATCGAAGCCAGCGGCGGTAAAGCCCTTGCGATTAAAGCCGACAGCGCCGATGAAAGCAGCGTGCGTTCAGCTATCGACAACGCCGCTCAGGCTTTCGGTAAAATCGATATTCTGGTCAACAACGCCGGTATTCTGGCGTTTGGGGAGCTGGACGCGCTGACCATTGACGATTTCGACCGCACCATTGCGGTTAACGTACGCAGCGTTTTCGTTGCCAGCCAGCAGGCCGCGCGCCATATGCCTGACGGTGGTCGCATCATCACCATCGGCAGTACCAACGCAGATCGCGTCCCGTTCCAGGGCGGCGCGGTGTATGCCATGAGCAAATCAGCGATCGTCGGCCTGACAAAAGGCCTGGCGCGTGATTTAGGCCCGCGCGGCATTACCGTCAATAACCTGCAACCCGGCCCGGTTGATACTGATATGAACCCGGCTGACGGCGAAATGGCGGAAGGCATGCTGAGCTTTATGGCGCTGGATCGTTACGGTAAAGACAGTGAAATCGCCGGTTTCGTCGCGTATCTGGCTGGCCCGGAAGCGGGATATATCACCGGTTCCAGCCTGACTATTGACGGCGGTTTCGCTGCATAACAGGGCGACGACGGGCATAAAAACAAAGCAAAAACGGTGCAGAAATCTGCGCCGTTTTTTTTGCGTCAGACGCTGTAACGCCCCGGCCGGTGGTTCATGGCGATAATCAGATTGACGATCACCGCGCCCAGAATGGAGGCGATCAGCATTTCATAGCTGACCACAAACAGCGAGGCCAGCACGATGCAGCAGTCGACGCCCATCTGGAATTTACCGGCGCGGATGCCGTATTTATCCTGAAGAAACAGCGCCAGAATATTCACGCCGCCGAGGCTGGCTTTGTGGCGGAACAGGACGATAAAGCCAATCCCCATGATGACGTTGGCAAACAGCGTGGCGTAGAAAGGCTGGAGATGATCGAAGTGAACGAACAGCGGGTGCAAATCAGAGAACACCGAGACCAGCGCCACCGCCGCAAATGTTTTCAGCGTGAACTGCCAGCCCATGCGGCGGATGGATAAATAATAGAACGGTAAGTTGATAATAAAGAAAGCCGTACCGAATGAGACGTGCGAAATATAATGCGCCAGAAACGCCATCCCCGCCGTACCGCCGGTCAGCGCGCCGACCTGACGCAGCATCACCACGCCAAACGAGACCATCAGCGTGCCGATGATAATCGCCAGCGCATCTTCAACCAGCGTGTGCCCGCTGTGCGGTTGTTCAGCGACGGGCTTAAGATTGTCTAAACTTGCCATAATTCCCCTTTCCCCGAAAAAAAAATACTCAAAAGTCTTTTCGTGATAATTAAGGAGACGGGGAATTAAGGCAATAATTACGCACGTAATTTGCATTAAAAAACGAAAATAAGATTTTGTGACGCGTTAATTAATCTTTACATGCACAGATTGCGCATTTTAATTCATTTTCATGCACCAGAAACGGGAATTCGCACCAAAATAAGTCACCATAATAGTGCGTAATAAACAGAGGGTTTTATTTATTACGCTGGCGTTATTTTTATCAGGCTAAGGTTAAAAGACCGTTTTCTTTTAAACGGTTAAGCACAACCGAGGTTTTCACGTGCGCCACACTTTTGTGTACAGACAGGATTTGGCTGATCAATGTGCTCAAACCGGCCAAATCTTTGACGGCCACTTTCAGCAGATAATCCGCATCACCGGTGGTTTTATAGGCGTCGATTATGGCATCGACTTCACCGAGCATGCTGTGGAAAGCGTCAACCTGCGCAGGTAAATGGTTGATAAGTCTGACTTCAATCAAACCTATCATACCCAGACCGAGCGCTTCCGGAGCCAGACGTGCATGATAACCGAGGATTAACTGCGCCTGTTCCAGACCAATGCGGCGACGTGAGCATTGTGATGCGGACAATCCTACCAGTTCGCTTAATTCCTGATTAGTCAGTCTTCCGTTAGCTTGTAATAAGGTCAGAATTTTCAGGTCGTAATCATCAACGCTGTACATAGCACCTTTCCTGTCGTTTTAATTTTTGTATAAAGTGATTTAACTTTGCAAAGACTATACCCAAATTAATTCAAGTTGTTTGAAGGCGGCAAAGCCGTGAATCCCCAGGAGCTTACTCAAGTAAGTGACTGGGGTGAGCAGGTGCAGCCAACGCATAAACAGCTTGAAGTATGACGGGTATATATCGGTTAATTACTTATCGGCTGTTTTTTCTTATACTTGCGCGTGATTTAAACTCAAGGAAAGAATAATGAAAAAAATCCTCTACCCTCTCGCATTTCTTGCCGTAATACCCGCACTCGCCCACGCAGACGCCACGTCATCCCGTCTTGAACGTGTATTACAGAAAGGCTCGCTGAATGTCTGTACCACCGGCGATTACAAACCGTACACCTTTTTGAAAGAAGACGGCCAGTACGAAGGCATTGATATCGCCATGGCAGAATCACTGGCGGCCAGTCTGGGCGTAAAACCGACCTGGGTGCCGGTCACCTGGAAATCGCTGCCAGATGAAATGAACGCCGGGCATTGTGATATCGCGATGGGCGGTATTTCAGTCACGCTGAAACGCCAGCAAAAAGCATGGTTCGCCAATGTGCTGGATCAGGACGGGAAAATTCCGCTGGTGCGTTGCGAAGACGTGCGGAAATACCAGACCGTTGAGCAGCTGAATAAATCTTCCGTTCGCCTGATTGAACCGGCGGGTGGCACCAATGAAGCGTTTGTTCACAGCCATCTGCCAAAAGGCACGCTGACGCTGAGCGATAACGTGACGATTTTCCAGAAGCTGGTGGATAAGAAAGCAGACGTGATGATTACCGATGCGTCCGAAGCGTTGTATCAGCAGAAACGCTATCCGAAACTGTGTGCGGTGAACCCGAAAAAGCCGCTGCAATATGGCGAGAAAGCCTACATGCTGCCGCGTGATGATATTAGCTGGAAGATGTATGTCGACCAGTGGCTTCACCTGAGTAAAGCCACCGGCGAATATCAGCAAATTGTCAGCCAGTGGCTGGCGGTGAAGAAGTAAATGTCAGTCGCCAATATACTGGCGGCAAACCCTTTCGCTGAGCTGCGTGACCAGTTCATACGCACTGATGCCGGTTGCCTGCGCAACGCGTTCAACCGGCAGAACTGGCCCCCAGAAGATGACTTCATCGCCGACTTTATCCGTCGCGTCCGGCCCTAAATCCACCGTGATCATGTCCATCGAAACGCGTCCGACCAGCGGCACGATGCGGCCATTGACCTGCACCGGCGTTCCGCTCGGCGCACTGCGCGGATAACCGTCGCCATACCCCATCGCCACCACGCCCAGACGGGTGTCGCGATCGCTGGTCCAGGTGCTGCCGTAACCGACCGGTTCACCGGCGAAATGCTCGCGCACCGCAATCAGGCTGGAGGTCAGCGTCATCGCCGGTTGCAGGCCAAAATCGCTGGCGTCTCCGGTTTCCAGCGGCGATACGCCGTAAAGGATAATCCCCGGACGCACCAGACTCATATGCGACTGCGGCCAGAGCAGGATCCCGCCGGAAGCGGCAATCGATTTTTGCCCCGGCTTACCGGCGGCAAACGCATTAAAACAGGCCAGTTGCTTCGGCGTGGCATCGCTTTCCGGCTCATCGGCACGGCAGAAATGGCTCATCATATTGACCGGCTGAACAACATTTTTGCAGGCGCTGAGGCGCTGATAAAACGTCTCTGCCTGCGCCGGGCTCACGCCCAGACGGTGCATTCCGGTATCGAGTTTCAGCCAGACATTCAGCGGGCGCGCCAGCTGCGCGTTTTCCAGAGCGTCGAGCTGTTCGATGCTGTGAACGGCGGTATCGAGCTGATGTTCCACCAGCAGCGGCAATTCATCCGGTGAGAAGAAACCTTCGAGCAGGAGAATGGGTTTAACAATGCCGGATTTGCGCAGCGATAACGCCTCGCTGAGCCGGGACACGCCGTAATAATCGGCATCCTGCAAGCTGTGCACCGTTTCCAGTAGACCGTGCCCATAAGCGTTTGCTTTCACGACCGCAACGAGACGACTTTGTGGCGCCAGATGACGCACCCGTTGCAGATTGTGTCGCAGAGCGCGGCGATCAATGACAGCCGTAGCCGCTTTCATTTTGAGTCCTTTAATGTGAATTTTTTGGGGTTTTAACAGGCTAAAGGGGCGAAGTTTGCATTCGGCCAGCGCGGAAAAACCAGAGTGTACACGCAAGTACATGAGCTGGTTTTGCCACAACAAGTGAGCACTGCCCGAAGGCAAAATGGCAAGCAAGATAGCCCCGCACAATTAGTCTTCGTCGTATTGCGGGCCGCCATAGTTATCAAACCGCGACCATTGCCCGTTAAACGTCAGGCGAACGGTGCCGATCGGGCCGTTACGTTGCTTACCGAGGATGATCTGCGCAATGCCTTTTTCTTCACTGTTATCGTGATAAACCTCGTCACGATAGATGAACATGATTAAGTCGGCGTCCTGCTCGATGGAGCCGGATTCACGCAAGTCGGAGTTGACCGGACGTTTGTCGGCGCGTTGCTCCAGACTTCGGTTCAGCTGCGACAGCGCCACCACCGGCACCTGCAATTCTTTCGCCAGTGCTTTGAGCGAGCGGGAGATTTCGGCGATTTCCAGCGTACGGTTATCGGACAGCGCCGGAACACGCATCAGCTGTAAGTAGTCGATCATGATCAGGCTCAGACCGCCGTGCTCACGGAAAATACGGCGTGCGCGGGAACGGACTTCAGTTGGCGTCAGACCGGAGGAATCATCGATATACATGTTACGTTTTTCGAGCAAAATTCCCATGGTGCTGGAAATACGCGCCCAGTCTTCATCGTCGAGCTGGCCGGTACGGATTTTGGTCTGGTCGACGCGGGAAAGCGACGCCAGCATACGCATCATGATCTGGTCGCCGGGCATCTCCAGACTGAAGATTAAGACCGGTTTATCCTGCATCATCGCTGCGTTTTCGGCGAGGTTCATCGCAAACGTGGTTTTACCCATCGACGGACGCGCCGCCACAATAATCAGGTCAGATTTTTGCAGACCGGCGGTTTTCTTATCGAGATCCGCATAACCGGTCGATACGCCCGTCACGCCATCGTGCGGGCGCTGGAACAGTTCTTCGATACGCGAAACGGTACTTTCCAGAATGCGGTCGATGCTTTTCGGGCCTTCGTCTTTACTGGCGCGGCTTTCGGCAATCTGGAATACGCGGGACTCGGCTAAATCGAGCAGGTCTTCGCTGCTGCGACCTTGCGGATCATAACCGGCGTCGGCGATTTCGTTGGCGACTGAAATCATTTCACGCACAACGGCACGTTCGCGCACGATATCGGCATAAGCCCCGATGTTTGCCGCACTTGGGGTGTTTTTAGAGAGTTCTGCCAGATAAGCGAAACCACCGACCGAGTCTAAATCGCCTTTTTGTTCGAGCGATTCGGACAGCGTAATCAGGTCGATCGGTTTGCTCATTTCCAGCAAACGCTGCATTTCGGTGAAAATCAGGCGATGCGGACGGCTGAAGAAGTCATTGCTGACCACGCGCTCCGCGACGTTATCCCAGCGTTCGTTGTCCAGCATCAGCCCGCCCAGAACGGATTGCTCAGCCTCCAGCGAATGCGGCGGAAGCTTCAGGCCTTCCATCTGACGATCGCGGGTTTCGTTCTGTTGATTGGTCGGTTTTTTTGCTGCCATCTGTGGATTTGTTCCTGCTGTAAGCGCCTGTTTTATGAGCGTCGGACTTCCGAAAATCAGAAGCGCAACGTGCGCGTTAGTATAGGTTGTCATGTCTCATTTCAAAAGGGTATTAACCGGCTGTGCCTAAAATCTGGATTGTCCCGGCCATTTAGCCTAGGGTTGAAATCAGACTCCATCACGAGGGAAAAACATGGCAAAGCGCATCCAGTTTTCTGAAACAGGTACACCTGACGTTCTGCAATACGTTGATTATCAGCCACAAGAACCTAAGGCCGGTGAAGTTCAGGTTGAGAACAAAGCCATTGGTATTAACTACATCGATACCTATGTGCGCAGCGGTTTGTATCCGCCAGCCAGTTTCCCGGCCGGTTTGGGTACCGAAGCGGCAGGCGTTGTCACCAAAATCGGCAGCGACGTGACCGGCATTAAACCGGGCGACCGCGTGGTGTATGCGCAGTCAGCGCTCGGCGCTTACAGCGAAATCCATAACGTACCGCAGGAGAAAATCGCCCTGCTGCCGGATGCCATCAGCTTTGAACAGGCGGCGGCGTCATTCCTGAAAGGGCTGACGGTTTACTATTTACTGCGCCAGACGTATGAAGTGCAGGCGGGCGAAACCATTTTGTTCCACGCTGCCGCAGGCGGTGTCGGGCTGATTGCCAGCCAGTGGGCAAAAGCGCTGGGCGTAAAACTGATCGGGACTGTCGGTTCTGATGAAAAAGCCGCTCGCGCCAAAGAAGCCGGTGCCTGGGCGACGATTAACTATCAGAAAGAAGATATCGCCACCCGCGTGGCCGAACTGACCAACGGCGAGAAAGTCGGCGTGGTTTATGATTCTGTCGGCAAAGACACCTTCGAAAAATCCCTGAACAGCCTGAAGCGCCGCGGTTTGCTGGTGAGCTTTGGGAATGCGTCCGGGCCGGTGAAAGGCGTGGATCTGGCGATCCTGAATCAGAAAGGTTCGCTGTTCGTCACGCGCCCTTCGCTTAATGGCTACGTAACCAATCGCGAAGAACTGGCCCAGGCCAGCGGCGAGCTGTTTTCGCTGATTGCCAGCGGCGCGATAAAAGTGGACGTCAGCGACGCGCAGAAATTCCCGCTCTCCGAAGCTAAACGCGCCCACGAAACGCTGGAAAGCCGCATCACGCAAGGCTCAAGCCTGCTGATCCCGGGCAAGTAACAGACGCAAAAAAGGCTTCCGGATGGAAGCCTTTTTTACTGCCTGATACAGACGACCTCTGAGTTCAGACGGGTACTGCTGTAGGGTACTGCCGGGTAAATCCGGAGGGCGGTGTCACTTGTGTGACTATTGTGTGCCTCACCGGACTTGATGAATTCAGTTTGCGGCCTGCTGACCACGTATGAATTCCATCCTAACAGTCACCCATGTTAAAAAATATGATTTATGCATTTCGACCGCACATTCTGATCCAGCTTGTGATCGCTAGCACATAAGTAAAAGTTATAGATGTAACGTTTACATTTTTTTGTGCTCAAAACGCCGCCATCAACCTTTTCTATTTCATGAAGTTATGAAAACGACTTATCTTGCGAATTTTTTATGGCAGGCGGCGACGGCGATATTTTGGTTCGTCAGGCCGGATAAATGTCCGGTAAATCCAGACTGCAGCGACCGCTAAAATCAGCCACGGCAACATTTTAATAACAATCACAAAGAAGCCGCCCAACATCATCAGACCAAATGCCACGATCAGCGCTGCCACCATGCCCAGCAGGGAAATGCCGGTCAGCATCAGCATAAAGAAAAAACCAAGCACGAAGAGAATTTCCAGCATCGGGTGCTCCTTAATAAGCCATGTGCAATAAGACGTGATGTCAGAACACGGGTAAGCTATTACAAGAAACGTGCCAGTGTGACGGGATTGATAATTAACTGATTTAACAGGGGGAATTTTTTCGCAGGCGCAAACGGCCTGCGAAAAAATAGTTAATCTGACTAACTGATAGTGAATTTGCTCACGTCGGTTTGAAGACGCTTACGCCTGAACGGGGGCTTCCTGCTGCTGGCTCACCATCGAGAGCGCCTGCTCAACGATATCAATGCCGGCGCCCGCTTTATGCGCGTTTTCGCTGAGATGACGGCGGAACTGACGCGCACCCGGCACGCCCTGGAACAGGCCCAGAATATGGCGGGTAATGTGGCCGAGATACGTGCCTTTGCTGAGCTCCGCTTCGATATACGGATACAGTGCGCGGATAATATCCGGCCCGGTTTTCAGCGGCGCGTCGGAACCAAAAAGCTCGCGATCCACATTCAGCAACATGCCGGGATTCTGATAAGCTTCGCGGCCCACCATCACGCCGTCCATATGTTGCAGATGCGTTTTGGCTTCTTCCAGCGTTTTGATGCCGCCGTTAATCGCCATCGTCAGATGAGAGAAATCACGCTTGAGCTGATAAACACGCGGGTAATCCAGCGGCGGGATTTCACGGTTTTCTTTCGGGCTCAGGCCGGAAAGCCAGGCTTTACGGGCATGAATGATAAAGGTATCGCAGCCGCCGTTTTCAGACACCTGACGGATGAAATCGCAGAGGAATTCGTAGCTGTCCTGATCGTCAATCCCGATACGGGTTTTGACAGTGACCGGAATCGACACCACATCGCGCATCGCTTTAATGCAGTCCGCCACCAGCGACGCCTGACCCATCAGGCAGGCACCGAACATACCGTTCTGCACACGATCCGACGGACAACCGACGTTCAGGTTGATCTCGTCATAGCCGCGTTCTTCTGCCAGCTTCGCGCAGTGCGCCAGATCGGCCGGATTGCTGCCGCCCAGCTGCAAAGACACCGGATGTTCTTCATTGCCAAAGCCCAGATAATCACCTTTGCCATGAATAATCGCGCCGGTAGTGACCATTTCGGTGTACAGCAATGTCTGGCCAGTCATCAGTCGGTGGAAATGGCGACAGTGTCGGTCGGTCCAGTCGAGCATAGGCGCAACGGAAAAACGCTGAGCGGAATATGGCTGGGTTGTGGACATGGCGTTTTGGGGCATTGCGTGTTGAGTTTCTGACATCGGCCTGACATTCGCTGAGGGTTCATGGCGCTCCCTCCGGCACGGCGGCCAGAGGGAAGTTAATCGCTGATTATACCACAGAACAAACATTCGGCATCTTGCCCGGTTTAGCGGCTTTGCGACACGGCCGCATCGTCGGTTTTTCGCTCTGCGGCGGTACGGCTCAGACGCTGCTCCAGCACTTCCAGCGTGACACCGCGCGTTTCCGGCACTTTGCATTGAATGAAAATCCAGCCCGCCAGACAAATCACCGCGTAGATAAAGAAGCTGCCCGCCGCGCCCAGCGCCGCGTTCATCAGCGGGAAGGTATACGTCAGGAAGAAACAGGCAATCCAGAGCGCCAGCGTACCGACCGCCATAGCGTTGCCGCGCACACGGTTCGGGAAGATTTCAGACAACAATACCCAGGTTACCGGCGCGAGCGTCATGGCGTAAATCGCGATGGCCACCAGCACAAGCAGCAACACCGGTAATCCCATCACGCCAAAGGTGTAGGCCAGCCCGATCAGAATATAAATCACGGTCAGGCCCGCTGAACCGAGCTGCATCAGACGACGACGCCCGATTTTGTCCACCAGCGGCAACGCCAGCAGCGTGAAAATCAGGTTGATGAGGCCGGTGGCGACAATCGATTTCAGCGTGTCGTTGATATCAAATCCGGCAGACGCAAAAATCTCCTGCGCATAGTTGAATATCACATTGATGCCGCACCACTGCTGGAAAACCGCCAGCACAATACCCATCAGCACAATCGGTCGGACGCGCGGTTCCCACAGCGCCGAGAACGGCACTTTCTGGCTTTCAGAACCGAGAGAACGGCGGATATCCGCCAGCGTTGAACGCGCATATCCGGCAGAACCGATGCGGCCCAAAACCTTTTCGGCCTGCGCATAACGGTTCGCTTTCGCCAGCCAGCGCGGGGATTCAGGCACCACAAACATCAGCACTAAAAAGACTGCCGCCGGAATGGCTTCCGCACCAAACATGTAGCGCCAGCCGGTTTGTCCGTTCCAGCTTTGCAAAATATCGGCCTGCGCGGCGGCAGATGCCACGGGTTCAGCAATCATCAGGTTAATCAGTTGTGCGGCCAGAACGCCGAGCACAATGGTCAGCTGATTGACGGCGACAAAGCGGCCGCGTTTTTCTGCCGGGCTGATTTCGGCGATGTAAACCGGTGCCAGCGCGGAGGCTAGACCGATACCGACACCGCCCGCAATACGCCAGAAAACAAAGGAGTCGAAATTGAATGCCAGTGCCGTGCCGATACCGGAAGCGGTAAATAAGACCGCAGCGATAATCAGCGGCAGGCGACGGCCAAACCGGTCAGAAAGCGAACCGGAAACCGCGGCGCCCAGCACGCAGCCCAGCAAGGCGGAGCTCATCGCCCAGCCGGACATCGCGGCGTCGGTGATGCCAAAATACGCCTCGTAAAAAGGCTTGGCTCCCCCGATCACCACCCAGTCATAACCAAACAGCAAGCCGCCGCAGGCAGCCACCAGGCAAATCATCCATACGTAGGGCATATTCAAAGCTTGTGAGTCAGACATAATCATTCCTCATTCAGGCATGTTCGTCGCCGCACAGTGCAATACACTGCAGCGACATTTGCTGTGTCAGGTGAGCGCCCGGAGATAAAACCGTCAGCGAGCCACCGCCCGGCAAATGATGGTCATTTGCCGCATGGGTCATGGGTTCAATGCAGAAAAAATCGTGCTGATAGCCGGGGTCGAAACGGGTATCTGACATAAACAGGAAATACACCGGGCAGGCCGGTTGAGTGGTCAGCCGTAATTGCTGTCCGGCATCCGGCCAGACGATATCAGCCGAACCATTCCAGCCGGAAAATCCATTATTCACCCAGCGGCGCGGCAAGGGCTGGGATGTACAAAAATCCAGATCAGCGGGCAAATTTTGATGATGTTTCCCCGCCACACATTGCGCCTCTTCCTGCCAGTAACCCGAAGCGACAGCCTGCAAACGGGTGGACGCCGTCAGCGGGAAAAACGGATGCCAGCCCAGTCCGAAAGGCAGTGCATAATCGGCCAGATTGGTGACGGTCATCGTCACCTCCAGCCGGTCGCCGGCGAGCAAAAAACGCTGTTCGGCGCGATAACAATAGCTGTCGCTGTGATGCTCAAAAGCCAGCGTCAGTGACTCCGCGCCCTGAAAAATACAGTCCCACTCCGCCAGCCAGCCATCGCCGTGCAGGTAATGCGCATCGGCGGTATTGGGCGACAAACAGTACGTTTTCCCTTCAAAGCTGAACGCATTCCCTTTCAGCCGGTTGCCGAACGGCACCAGCGGAAAACACGCAGACTGCGCCGCGGGTGTTTCGTCACTGAGCATGGCCGGGCGCAGCAGCGGAAAATCCCCGCCGGAGCGTCTTGCGCTAAGCTGTAAAATCGTGCCGCCCGAAGACGACACAGTCAGCGCAAGATGGTGGTTTTCCAGAGAACAGAGCCGCATGATTTTCTCCGGTTAACAGTCAGGCAGTTGCGAGAAGAGATGCGCTTTCGCACAGGACGGATCCAGCGCAAAAATCTGTTGCAGCACATCATCGGAACCGTCGTCGTTCAGCCCGCGCAGCGCCAGCGCTTTCACCAGCAAACAGTGGATGCGATGGTCTTTCTGACGGTCGCCGGTCAGCACCACCAAATCCGGCAATGACACAGCAAAGAAGTCGTCGGTGACCGGCTGTGTTTCCGCACTGGCGGCCCATTCCAGCATCTGCGTGAAGACCTGACGACTCTGCGCCGGATCGTTAAGTTTGCGCAGCGCCATTCCCTGATAGAACAGATAATCGACCGGCTGATCGTTGTAATAGCGCCGCTCGCCCATGCCTTTATCACCGGCCGCCGCGCGCTCAAACCACGCCTGCGCCTGCTTATGCTGCTGTAGTTTTTGCGCGCAGACGCCCAGCCAGAAACAGATGTCATTGTCGGTCTGCCCGACCAGCCGCCCTTCGCTGAGGTTATGCGGATATTCCAGCGCCGACAGCAGCAAAGCCTGCGCTGCAACTGCGTTTCCGGCATTCAGCGCTTCAAAGGCCAGCAGCTGTTTATTTATCAGATATTGTCCGGTGATCCGCCCTTCGCCACCTTCCCACGGATGGAACTGCCGGTCGGCCAGAAGAGCTTTCGCGGGCTGTAACTGACCGCTGAGGTTATACAGGCCGAGCAATTCGGCGGTCAGATCGTCACGTTGTGTCGCCACCGGCAGTAACTTCTCCAGCCGCGCGAGACGGATTTGCGGCGGGATACCGGCCAGCCGGTTCAGCAAATCAGATTCAAATAACAAACGCGCATCCTGCGGCTGTAACCGACAGGCTTCTTCAAGACAGCGGCGCGCTTCGGCGGCATCGTGCTGGTGGTTCCACGCATAAATTCCCAGCCCGCGCCATGCATCGGCGAAGTCTGGTTCAAGCGTCAGACAGCGCTGCCAGCAGGTCACGGCGGCAGAGGTATTGCCTTTGCTGTAATGGAAAGAGGCCAGAAGATGCAGGGCAAAGGCGTCATCGGGGAATGCACCCAGCAGGCGAACTTCCGCCAGCCATTGCGGGAAACGAACCCTGTCCGGGAAAACGCGCCGCGCCGCCTGACACAAGGCTTCGCGCCCTTCGTCCTCAAGGCTCGCACGTAAATACAGCGGCAGTGTTTCCTGACTGTCGAGCACACGCAGGGCTTCCCGCGCCAGCAAATCCTGCCCGCACTCCTTAAGTTGGATGGCGATATTCATGGCATTTTCACCACGACGCCCGGTAACACGGTGCAGCTCAGTCGCAGCGCCGGTGTCCGGCGCAAGGTGATAGCGTAAAAAATGCAGAAGGTAGTGAAGCGGATATTGCTGCAAATGTGTGTCGATAAACGGACGCGCATCCTGCCCGCTGAGGCACAGCAACAAAGCTTTCAGGCCAATCAGCCCGTAATGATTAGCCTGCGTCGCCAGCCCCTGCTCACAGAAATTCAGCGCCTGCGTGAACTGCTGGCGGCGGGTCGCAATCTGCGCCAGCCCGAAGTACCCGCCCGGTTTGGCGTTACCGCTCCATATAGCACGGTAATAACCGTCAAACGCGGCATCAAAATCGTCGGTTTGTGCCAGCGCACTGGCGCGGATCAGGCTCGCCAGGCCGCATTGCGGATTCTTATTCAGCCGGTGCGCACGGCTCAGTGCGGCATCCGCCAGAGTGACAGCCTGAGAAAAATTCGCCCGGTTGTATTCCAGCGTCGCCAGCGCCAGATTGCAGCGATAATTCAGCGGATCGAGCGCCACGCCGCGCCGGTAGTAGTTCTCTGCGCCCTGACTGGCGTGGTTATACTGCTCAAGATGCTGGCCGATAAACCAGGCTTCATCGGCAGAAGTAACCTCCGCCGCAGGCAACGGCGCGGTTGCCGGCGAGGGCAGCGGCATTTCTTCGGCCTGATGCTCCTGATAGGTCAGCAATTCAGCACCCTGTTTATCCAGCAAACGTAACCGCAGGCGCGCCGGAAATTCGCCGCGCAGCTCGCCCTGAATCACTTCGCCCGGTTGCAGGTTTATCGCGTCTTCGAACACAAGTTCGCTGTCCTTCTCACCGGCGATTTCCAGTCGTGCGGCCTGCAACGGACTGACGGCGTACACGCCCCACTTGAGTGTATCTCCGTGACGTTCAAGCTTAACTACTGCCTGCTCAGAAGCATTCTGCACCGTACCTAACCCGCTGTAAGGCAGGAAGTTTTGCACAAAACATTTCTCTTCATATGCATCCAGCCAGGTGAAGTCCGGCTGATTATCGGTGAAGACGCCGGTCATCAGTTCGATGTACGGCCCGTTGTTGTCAGTGAGATTTCTGTCCCACGCACGGCCAAAATCGCAGTTCCCCCACGTCCACTGTTTTTTGCCCGGCGAAACATGATGGTCGGCGATGTGCAGTAATCCGCCCTGCTGATCGTGGTCATACGCGCCGACAAAGTCGTAGTCAGATTTATCCGCCATGTATGAAGTCGGCACCGGGATGTTTTTGTAGCGCGAGATATCGGTGCCTGCCGAGTAATCCACTTTATAGTAAGTGCCGGTGGCTATCGGGAATGACGAGACGTCGCGTTTGCCGTGATCGAAAACCGCGGTGACGTCCGGCGGGAATACGCTCTGATGACCGTCGCCGCCGGTGACCGCGGGGTTCGCCCACCACAGGAAATGGCGCGGCGTTGGATTGCCGTTGTAAATTTTCGCGCTGATTTCCAGCAACGCTTTGTCCGGATACACCGTGAAACCGGTCATCACCTGCAAACCGCGCATCGGCTCAACCTCGCCCATCCAGACCGTTTTCGCGCCGTTTTCCTGCTCGGCAATCGTGAAGTCTATAGGCATAAAAGTGGTCGGGCGGTGATGTTGCGGCCAGTTAAATTCAATGCCGCCGGAAATCCACGGCCCGAGCAAGCCGACCAGTGCCGGTTTCACGACTTCGTTGTAATAGACAAAATCACGCTGTTTTACTTTGTCCCAGGCGCGATGTACACGCCCGCCAAGCTCGGGTAACAACATGATTTTGATATAATCATTTTCCAGATACAGCGCCTGATAGGTTTTCATGACTTTCTCACCGGTCAGCGTATCGGTCACGCCGTACGGATAGACCGCGCCGGACGAGCCCTGATACACCCGGTGCGCCAGAAACATCGGGTGCGTGTCCTGTTTCCCTGTTAACCAGGTCGGTAAATCCACCGCTTCCTGCCAGACTTTTACTGTTCCGCTCATGATTTGTCCTCAATACGTCATACCGAAATATCAATTTCGAGAGTCTACGCAACGTACAAAAGACGCGGATCCGCTACGGTCACGCAATTCAGTAAACGGGGTTTAGTAAATGCCGATGGAAGGATTGAACAATCTGCGGGTACGTCAGTTTAATAAGCAGGTGCTGATGACGTTGCTTTACCGGGAGAAAAATACCAGTAAATCAACGCTGTCGCGGCTTTCACATCTGTCGATCCCGGCTATCAGCAAGATCCTTGATGATCTGCAAAACGACGGACTGATCACCCATAATCCGGTGAATTTGCATTCCCGCGGGCTTGGCGGAGGAAGTTATCAGGTCGCCACGGATGACAGCACGATCTTGTGCATGAACATCACGCCTTATCGCATCGAGAGCATTCTGGTGAACCGGCTGATTTTGCCGCTGAGCGGCTACCAGCTGACGGATATTGCGGTCAAAACGCCGGAAGCGATGCTGGCGCAGATCGAAGCCTGTTTTCATCAGTATCGGAAGAAATTCCCCGGCCTTAAAATCCGGCTGGCACTGGCGATCCACGGGCAGGTGAATCCGACTACTGGCGTGTCTCAGCGCATGCCGCAAGCACCGTGGACCGGCGAAATCGAGATTAAATATTTGCTCGAAGAGAAGTTGCAAACCGAAATCCTGATGGATAACGACTGCATCATGCTGGCGCTGGCCGAGAAGTGGCAGCACGCGAACGACCAGCATGATTTTTGCGTGATCAACGTCGATTACGGCATCGGATCTTCTTTCGTGATCAATCAGCAGATTTATCGCGGCAGCCTTTTTGGCAGCGGGCAACTCGGGCACACGATTGTCGATCCGCAGGGCAGCCGCTGCGCCTGTGGTCGCTACGGTTGCTTGGAAACGCTGGCTTCGCTGTCGGCGCTGAAGAAAAAAGCCCGGCAGCTTATCGTGACAGAGAATCCTTTGCAGCCACCACGCACACCGGGCACGCAGGAGCTGATTGACCGGTTTCATCAGGGCGACGCGGCACTTTGCGCGCAGGTGATGGAGGGTGCGCGGGCGCTGGGACTGAGCCTGTATAATTTCCTCAATATTTTGAACATTAACCGTATTTATCTGTACGGTCGCAGTTGCGGATTCGGCGACGTCTGGCTGAACGCCGTCCGCGCACAGAGCGGGCTGAACCCGTTTGACAGAACCGATCATGTCAAAACGCAGGCGACACACATTGCGCCCGGCACGCTAAGCCGCGAGCAGCAAATTATGGGTATTGGTTACCTGTATGTGGAAAAAGCGCTGGAAGGTATGGCGGGCTGAGCGGCGCATAATTCGTCGATCTGGCTGAAGCATGATAAAATTAAGAATGGCTGCATGATGTGGCCTATTTATCCCAATCTGCGCTCAGAGAATGTTGCTATGACCCTGAATAATCCGGAAAAATTACTTTCACAAGCTGAAGAACTTTGCCAGCAGCGCAATGTTCGTCTTACACCGCAGCGGCTGGAAGTTTTGCGACTGATGGCGCAACAACCCGGTGCGATCAGCGCCTATGACTTGCTGGATCTGCTGCGCGTCAGCGAACCACAGGCCAAACCGCCAACGGTTTACCGGGCGCTGGATTTTCTGCTGGAACAAGGGTTTATTCATCGGGTTGAATCGGCTAACAGCTATGTGCTTTGCCATCATTTCGAAGAGCCGAGCCACACTTCAGCGCTGTTTATCTGTGACCGCTGCGGGCTGGTCACGGAAAAAACCACAGACGGCATTGAAGAACGTCTGGCGAAACTGGCGCTTGAATCTGGTTTTGAGTTGCGTCATTCGGTCGTTGAAGCACATGGCTTATGTGCCGAATGCAAAGTTGTTGAAACCTGCGACAGCCACGATCATTGCGAACACGACCACAGTATTGTGGTAAAAAAACGCTGAGAAATCAGGTGTTTTTGATGGAATTTCAAAAGGCGTAAAGCGGAAGGGTTTTAACGCAGCTGAACGGATAATTTAAGGTGTAGAAGGAAGATGTTGAAGGTTGGGTACATCCTTGTACCCGTATCCTGAAAGTGTTCCGGGTAGGAGCAGCAATAACTCAGGATACGTCACTGATACGCGAGGGGGAGTCGCGTGTTACCAGTGATATTTGTTTTTCGATTCCCAATCCTTGAGCTCTTTCTCGGCCTGATCCTTCTGATAGCCATATCGCTCCTGAATCTTACCTACCAGCTGATCACGTTTACCTTCAACGACTGTCAGGTCGTCATCAGTCAGCTTACCCCACTGTTCTTTCACTTTCCCTTTGAACTGCTTCCAGTTACCGTCGGCTTGGTCCTTATTCATGATAAATATCTCCTGTTACCTTGGGTTGTGGAGCTGCACGTTTGCTGGCAGCCCGTCCTTAACACTTCAAAGCTTAGTAGAGAATGCGGATTCGTCTTCCCAAAACAGGGATAAAAACCACTATTAGGATTAATCCAAAGCAGGATATAACGTGGAATTGGAATCTGTCTGACTGAAAAAGGCCGGTAATTCAGAGCACAGAGAGTGCAAATCCGGTATTTGCTCTAAACAGGCAACGCAGCGGATAACACGTGAGAAAAAGGATTTTATCGGGAAAGTTTATTAGCAGCTTCAAACAATATCGCCCCAAAACGGGGCGATGAGATACTGATATTTACAGGCGCGTCAGAGGCGGCCAATGCACCTGCAACGTAGAACTTAAGCGCAGATTAGATCCAGTCGCCGTTGCGGATAACGCCAACCGCCAGACCTTCAATGCTGAAATTCTGTTCACGCAAATCAACCACAATCGGCTGGAATTCGCTGTTTTCAGGCAACAGCTGAACAACACTGCCCTGTTTCTTCAGGCGTTTGACCGTGACTTCATCATCAATACGCGCAACGACAACCTGCCCGTTACGGACGTCCTGCGTTTTGTGTACTGCCAGCAGGTCACCATCCAGAATACCGATATCACGCATCGACATCCCGCTGACGCGCAGCAGGAAATCCGCACTCGGTTTAAACATGGCCGGATCGACCTGGTAATGTCCTTCGATGTGCTGCTGAGCCAGCAGCGGTTCACCGGCGGCAACGCGGCCAATCAGCGGTAAACCTTCTTCTTCTTCCATCAGCAGACGAATACCGCGCGAAGCACCGGAAACGATCTCGATAACGCCTTTACGCGCCAGCGCTTTCAGGTGTTCTTCCGCCGCGTTCGGGGAACGGAACCCCAGACGGGATGCAATCTCTGCGCGGGTCGGTGGCATACCGGTGGTGGAGATATGATCGCGAATAAGGTCGTAGACCTCTTGTTGTCTGGTCGTTAAAGCTTTCATTCCGCCCCCTGGTTGTTTATACAGTCTTGCTGTGAGTATATACAGCTAAACGGGCAATGAAAACCTAAGATTGAATAAAAACAGGGCATAACGACAATTCCTGGAATACAGGTTCCAGATCAGAACCATCGCGGCCAAAAGATGCTGACCCAGACAAAAATCGCCAATATGATGGTCAGAAGTACGGCGGCGGAGCCAATATCTTTCGCACGTCCAGACAGGACGTGAAACTCAGGCCCGATGCGGTCAATCGCGGATTCAATGGCGCTGTTAAGCAGTTCAGTCACACACACCAGCACGACGGAGCCAATCAGCAGGATACGTTCTATACTGCTGACATCCAGCCAGAAAGATAACAAAATTAGCGGGATAGCGACGCTGGCTTCCTGGCGAAAAGCCGCTTCATTTTGCCATGCGGCTTTCAATCCTTTCCAGGAATATCCGGCTGCTTTATAAATTCGGGTAAATCCGGTGACTTGGTTCGCCATTTCGGGTACTGATCCTTTGAGTGTTTGCAGCATTTTAGCTGTTATATGGTATCGCATCACCACAGATCTCATCTGAGCTTTCTGGTATCCTTGCGGCGAAATTGCTAACAAGAGGCTTCACGTTTTTATGTCAGGTTGGCGTAGACTTTATTACACATTATTGAATTTACCACTCTCATTGCTGGTAAAGAGCAAGGTCATACCTTCAGATCCGGTTACCGAGTTGCATTTAGACCCGACGCGCCCGATTTTGTACGTATTGCCTTATAACTCCAAAGCAGACTTGCTGACGTTGCGTGCGCAATGTCTGGCCGAGAATCTGCCCGACCCTCTTATTCCGCTGGAAATCGACGGAACCCTGCTGCCAAGCCATGTTTTCATTGCTGAAGGCCCGCGCGTATTCTCTTATTACACGCCGAAGCAGGAATCCGTAAAGCTGTTCCACGACTATCTGGATTTGCATCGCAACAATCCGGATTTAGACATTCAAATGCTGCCAGTTTCCGTGATGTTTGGTCGTGCGCCGGGCCGGGAAGGTCAGGATGATACGCCGCATCTGCGCGTGCTGAATGGCATCCAGAAATTCTTCGCCGTGCTGTGGCTCGGACGTGACAGTTTTGTTCGTTTCTCTAATACCGTTTCCCTGCGCTATATGGCGACGGAACACGGTACAGACAAAACTATCGCTCAGAAACTGGCACGCGTGGCGCGCATGCATTTCTCCCGCCAGCGTCTGGCGGCAGTTGGCCCGCGCCTTCCAGCTCGTCAGGATTTATTCAATAAGCTGCTGGCTTCCAAGGCCATCGAAAAAGCGATTGAAGACGAAGCCCGCAGCAAGAAAATTTCCCATGAAAAAGCCCAGCAGAATGCTATCGCGCTGATGGAAGAAATCGCGGCGAATTTCTCTTATGAGGCCGTGCGTCTGTCGGACCGTGTGCTGAGCTGGACGTGGAACCGCTTATATAAAGGCATCAACGTCAACAATGCTGAGCGTGTCCGTCAGCTGGCGCTGGATGGTCAGGAAATTGTGTATGTGCCCTGCCACCGCAGTCATATGGACTACCTGCTGTTGTCTTACGTGCTCTATCACCAGGGGCTGGTGCCGCCGCATATCGCTGCCGGTATCAACCTGAATTTCTGGCCAGCCGGTCCGATTTTCCGCCGTCTTGGCGCGTTCTTCATTCGTCGTACCTTTAAAGGCAACAAACTCTATTCCACCGTTTTCCGTGAATATCTGGGCGAGTTGTTCAGCCGTGGTTATTCGGTCGAATACTTTGTCGAAGGGGGTCGTTCACGCACCGGACGCCTGCTGGAACCCAAAACCGGTACGCTGGCGATGACCATTCAGGCCATGCTGCGCGGCGGTTCACGTCCGATTACGTTAGTGCCGATTTACATCGGTTATGAGCACGTGATGGAAGTGGGCACGTATGCTAAAGAATTGCGCGGTGCGACCAAAGAAAAAGAAAGCCTGACCCAGATGCTCAATGGTCTACGCAAACTGCGCAACCTTGGCCAGGGTTATGTCAATTTCGGTGAGCCGCTGCATCTGACCACGTACCTGAACCAGAATGTGCCGACCTGGCGTGAAGCAATCGATCCTATCGAAGCGCAACGTCCAAGCTGGCTGACGCCAACGGTGCAGGATCTGGCAGAGCAGATCATGGTGCGTATCAACAACTCAGCGGCAGCCAATGCCATGAACCTGTGTTGTACCGCGCTGCTGGCATCACGACAGCGCTCACTGACCCGCGAACAGCTGATCGAACAAATCGACTGCTATCTGCAATTGCTGCGTAACGTACCTTATAACGCGGATTCGACTGTGCCTGATCTGAGCGCCGATCAGCTGCTCGATCACGCGCTGAACATGAACAAGTTCCAGGTCGAGAAAGACAATATCGGCGACATCATCGTTCTGCCGCGCGAACAAGCGGTGCTGATGACGTATTACCGCAACAACATCCACCATATGCTGGTTTTGCCGTCGCTGATTTCAAGTATCGTGATGCACCACCGCCATGTGAGTCGTGCTGAATTGCTGCGTCAGGTAGAGCTGATTTACCCGATGCTCAAAGCTGAACTGTTTATGTATTTCGATAAGTCGGAGCTGCCGCAGGTGCTGGATGTCCTGACGCTGGAACTGGCTCGTCAGCAAATCATTCATCTGGAAGACGACGAACTGACGCTTAACCCGGCGCGTATCCGCACGTTGCAACTGCTGGCCGCAGGTGTGCGTGAAACGCTGCAACGCTACGCGATCACCTTCTCCCTGCTCACCAATAATCCAAGCATCAACCGTGGTGCGCTGGAAAAAGAGAGCCGGATTATGGCGCAGCGTTTGTCCGTACTTCACGGTATCAATGCGCCAGAATTCTTCGACAAAGCGGTGTTCTCGACGCTCGTCGGCACGTTACGCGCTGAGGGCTATATCAGTGACAGCGGTGATGCGATTCAGGAGCAAACGCGAGAGATTTACATCATGCTCAGCGATTTGATGACGCCGGATATCAAGCTCACCATTGAAAGCGCAGGTATGCCTTCGGAACTGCCGCAACCGACAGAACCTCCGGCTGAGCCTAAAATGGACGTGCGCGATACCGATCACTGATTGACGTTAAAATCATTGCGGTAACGCCATAAAGCAAAACGCCCGGGCTTATAAAAAGACCGGGCGTTTTTATTGCCTGAAAGGCTCAGAAGCTGAAAGCAGATAAACTCATCAGAATGCCAAGGAACAGCACCAGTCCGACATAGTTGTTCTGGCGAAAAGCCAGGAAACAGGCGTCACGCTCGCGTTTAGCAATCAGCTTTTGCTGATGCACAAACAGCGCAGCGGCCAGCAGCAGCGACCAGTAGAACGGCGCGCCAAGCTGGGAAAGATGGCCGACAATGCCCATCAGTATTAACGTCGCCAGTTGCAGCAGGCCGATAATCAGCGTGTCAAAACGACCGAACAGAATCGCTGTCGATTTCACACCGATTTTCAAATCATCATCGCGGTCAACCATGGCGTATTGCGTGTCGTACGCAACCGTCCAGCAGATATTAGCGGCAAACATCAGCCAACAGCTGAGCGGTACGCTTTCACTCACCGCCGCGTACGCCATCGGAATGGCCCAGCCAAACGCCGCGCCTAAAACGACCTGAGGCAAATGGCTGACCCGCTTCATAAACGGATAAATCCATGCCAGCGCCAGCCCGGCAAGAGACAGCAAAATCGTCATGCGGTTAAGCAGCAGAACCAGCAGGAACGAAACCAGCACCAGCCCGGCAAAAAGCATTTTCGCCTGCTTACCGGAAATCGCACCGCTTGGCAGCGGACGGTTCGCGGTACGTTTGACATGACCGTCAAATTTACGGTCGGCGTAGTCATTCACCACGCAACCGGCTGCGCGCATAAAAAACACGCCCAGCACGAAAACCAGCAAAATTTTTGCCGAAGGCATTCCGCCACCGGCCACCCAGAGCGCCCATAATGTGGGCCACAGCAGCAACAGCGAGCCGATCGGTTTATCAATACGCATCAGGCGGCAGTAATCACGCCATGTGCCCTGAGTCATACTTCCTGACACTCTCTGCTCTCCTTGTTGATTAGTCTGGCTCATGCCTTACTCACTTTGCCCTCGGGGCGATGTACCGGCGAGTCTGGCAGGAAAATTTCAGTCAGCAGCAGGGGTTTATCTGACAAACGCAGGCGGGAACGACGTGCCCATAAGTCACCATTTTCACTCTGCAATTGCCCTAAATGAATGTAATCGCGGGTCAGGTTATTGCCGCTGAAAAGATAGCGTCCAAGCGGGACGGTGCCTAAATCAACCAGCGCCAGATCCGGTCCGGTCAGCGTTTCTTCAGGGATGACCGTGCGGCCCAGCAGCCAGGGTTCGGCATCGCCAAACAACACAATTTCGCGGATCCAGTAACGGGCACTTTCAGGTAACTGCTGCGCTTCACTTTCACCCAGTTCCCCCCGGCTGACAAAACATTCGTTTTGTGGCTTTACGGTGACGGTAACACCCTGCTTTTCAAACCGGCGGGTCATGGATCCCATTTCCATCAGCCAGTCGGCAACATCCGCAGGGACCTGCGAAGGGTCGTCAAACCAGTGGATTGGGGATTGTTCAGAGGAATGGGAATCAGACATCAACGGCTCCGTAATGAAGGTATTCATACCTCCAATGAATTATCTGCCCCGCATTCTAGCGCATGAATGCGGGTCAGTAATGGCCTGTTTTATTCGCGACGCAGACGTTCGCCGTTTGCCAGGAACAGCGTTACGACCAGCACGAGGATCGCACAGGCGTAAACCAGCGTGTCATAAGGACTTTTATGGTCGACGATAATCAGGCGGATAATTGCGGTGATACCGATATAAATAAAATAGCGCAGCGGAAAGTGATAACCCGAGGAAAAGTATTTGATAATCAGCGCAATAAACTCGAAATAGAGGAAGTAAATCACAATCCCCTCTATCAGCAGATACGACGAAGACTGGTCGTTATTAACGAACAATACCATCGCCAGATGATAGGTTTCGCGCCCGATAAAAATCATCAGGATCGCGGCCAGTCCCAATAAGAAAACGTTCAAGATTCGCTGCATAATGACGGATATCATCATTGCGCGTTTTGATCCTGCCATGTGATCTACATCCCACTTTTGTTATGAATACCCGCAGAATACCACAGAGTCTGTGCCGGAAAAGCGGCATTAAAAAGGGCCAGCCCGTTGAGGCTAACCCTTTTATTTAGAAATATTTCGACCTGTCCCTCTAAATCATTGGGGCTGGATCAAGGCGGCAAGGGAACGAAGCCCCGGGAGCTTACATACGTAAGTGACCGGGGTGAGTTCACGCAGCCAACGCTGAAACAACCTGAAGGATGACGAGGGATTAGCGCCAGTTCTTGAAGCGGTTAATCAGGCCATTGGTCGAGCTGTCGTGGCCGGTCACATCTTCGCTGCCTTCCAGTTCAGGAAGAATACGGTTCGCCAGTTGTTTACCCAGTTCCACACCCCATTGGTCGAAGGTGTAGATGTTCAGGATTGCACCCTGAGTAAAGATTTTGTGCTCATACATCGCAATCAACGCACCCAGGCTGTAAGGCGTGATTTCACGCAGCAGGATAGAGTTGGTCGGACGGTTGCCTTCGAACACTTTGAACGGCGCAACGTGTTTAACGTCTTCCGGTTTTTTACCCTGATCGGCGAATTCTTTCTCGACGACGTCCAGAGATTTACCGAATGCCAGCGCTTCCGTCTGTGCAAAGAAGTTAGACAACAGTTTCGCGTGGTGATCGCTTAGCGGATTATGGCTGATAGCTGGCGCGATGAAGTCACAAGGGATGATTTTGGTACCCTGGTGGATCAACTGGTAAAACGCATGCTGACCGTTAGTACCCGGCTCGCCCCAGATGATCGGGCCAGTCTGGTAATCCACCGGATTGCCGTTACGGTCAACGAACTTACCGTTTGATTCCATGTTGCCTTGCTGGAAGTAAGCAGCAAAGCGGTGCATGTACTGGTCGTATGGCAGGATAGCTTCAGTTTCGGTGCCGAAGAAATCGTTGTACCAGATGCCGATCAGCGCCAGCAGAACCGGCAGGTTTTTCTCTGCCGGAGTATTGGCGAAGTGTTTATCCATCGCGTGAGCGCCGCTCAGCAGTTGTTCGAAGTTATCAAAACCAACGGACAGGGCGATAGACAGACCGATTGCGGACCACAGTGAATAACGGCCGCCGACCCAGTCCCAGAACTCGAACATGTTGTCGGTGTCGATACCAAATTCACTCACCGCTTTACCGTTGGTCGATAGTGCCGCGAAGTGTTTCGCTACATGCTTATCGTCGCCCGCGGTTTTCAGGAACCAGTCACGCGCGCTGTGGGCGTTGGTCATAGTTTCCTGAGTGGTGAAGGTTTTTGATGCCACCAGGAACAGCGTGGTTTCCGGTGACAAATCTTTCAGCGTTTCGGCGATGTGCGTGCCATCCACGTTGGAGACGAAATGCATATTCAGGTGGTTTTTGTACGGACGCAGTGCCTCAGTCACCATGAACGGGCCAAGGTCTGAACCGCCGATACCAATGTTTACTACATCAGTGATGGCTTTGCCGGTATAACCCTTCCACTCGCCGCCGATAACGCGTTCGGTGAAACCTTTGATTTTCGCCAGAACCGCGTTGACTTCCGGCATCACATCTTTGCCGTCCACGACGATTGGCGTGTTGCTGCGGTTACGCAGGGCAACGTGCAGCACCGCGCGGTCTTCAGTACGGTTGATCTTCTCGCCAGAGAACATCGATTTGATGGCGCCCTGAAGGTCAGTTTCTTTGGCCAGCGCCTGCAGTTTGTCCAGCGTCTCTGTCGTGATACGGTTTTTAGAGAAGTCGACCAGCATCTGGTCTTCAAACGTGGCAGAGAATTTGGAGAAACGATCACCATCTTCAGCAAACAGATGGCTAATCTGCACATCTTTCATCTTGTCGAAATGCTGCTGCAGGGCTTGCCAGGCAGCGGTCTGAGTTGGATTGATATTTTTCATAGCAATGCTCTTAGGCTGAGAATAAATATGAGGTAACTGTCCCGATTGTATCCTGAAGTTCCCGAGATGAGATGCCTTTTCTTGCGATAGGTCAGATCTGCTAAATCACAATGACAGAGAACAATATTAGATGACAATCGTTCAAAATGTGGCGTTAGCGGCCTGTTGCCGTTGACAGAAAGGCGAGAACCCGTTATTCCTAAGCACCTAACTCGCGCGCGTGTCGCGTGAGCCAGAAGAGGCGCGTCGCCCAGGAAGTGTATCGGAGGAACCGAAATCCTGCGAGGGTACATCAGGGGGAGCGACGCCGAGGTCTGAAGCCTTCGGCAGGCATAAGATCGGCTACAGGGGCTGAATCCCCTGGGTTGTCACCGGGCATCCGTGAGGATGTCGACAAGGTGGAGCGCTTCTGGGTGTATCGTAGCATTTCTACGTCTGCCCCCTCCCCGCTCTCCCCTTGTGCCAATTCTTAGAGTTTATGGAATAGATGGCCGTCTGGTATGACGACCCTGACACGAGGTTTTACATGAATTACGCAGCAACCCGCAACGCCAACCCGCAGCCTCTGGGCAACGTTATCGTCGCCAAATTCGGCGGTACCAGCGTAGCGGATTTCGACGCCATGAATCGCAGCGCAGATATCGTTCTGTCGCGCCCTGAAGTGCGTCTGGTTGTTCTCTCCGCCTCTGCGGGCGTCACCAATTTATTAGTCGAGCTGGCCGAAGGCAAAGAAGCTGAGCGCCGGGCGTTCCTGCTTGATGAAATTCGCCGTATCCAGAATGCCATTATCGACCGTCTGGACAATCCGACGGTGATCCGCGAAGAGCTGGGCCGCATGCTGGAAAACATCGCTATGCTGTCCGAAGCCGCCAGCCTCGCGACATCAACGGCGCTGACCGACGAACTGGTCAGCCACGGCGAGCTGATGTCTACCCTTCTGTTTGTTGAAATCATCCGCCAGCGCAACGTGCCGGTGGAATGGTTCGACGTGCGTAAAATCATGCGCACCAACGATCGTTTTGGTCGTGCAGAACCGGACACACAGACACTGAGCGAGTTAACCGTTTCACAGCTGCAACCGCGCCTGCAGGACGCGCTGGTGATCACGCAGGGCTTTATCGGCTCTGAAGGCAAAGGCCGCACGACCACGCTGGGCCGTGGCGGCAGCGATTACACGGCGGCGTTGCTGGGTGAAGCGCTCAGCGCTGTTCGTGTGGATATCTGGACCGATGTACCGGGGATTTACACCACCGATCCGCGGCTGGTTCCGGCAGCAAAACGCATTGATCGTATCGCTTTCGAAGAAGCCGCTGAAATGGCGACCTTTGGCGCGAAAGTTCTGCACCCGGCCACATTACTGCCTGCGGTACGCCGCGGTATTCCGGTGTTTGTCGGCTCGAGCAAAGACCCATCGGGCGGCGGCACGTTAGTGTGCGATACCACCGACAGTCCGCCGCTGTTCCGCGCAATTGCCCTGCGCCGCCGGCAAACGCTGGTCACGCTGCACAGCCTGAGCATGTTGCATTCACGCGGTTTCCTCGCCGAAGTGTTTGGCATTCTGGCACGTCACAGCATTTCCGTGGATCTTATCACCACGTCAGAAGTCAGCGTGGCGCTGACGCTGGATACCACCGGCTCCACCTCTTCCGATGCCAGCCTGCTGACCACTTCGCTGCTGACAGAATTATCCTCACTGTGCCGCGTGGAAGTGGAAGAAAATCTGGCACTGGTCGCTATTATCGGCAACAAGCTGTCGCAGGCCTGTGGCGTCGGCAAAGAAGTGTTTGGCGTGCTGGATCCGTTCAACATCCGCATGATTTGCTACGGCGCAAGCAGCTACAACCTGTGCTTCCTGGTGCCGGGCAATGATGCCGATCAGGTCGTAAAAACACTACACCGCAACCTATTCGAATAACGACGGGCGCGGTATCTGAAAAGACCGGGCCATGTGCCCGGTCTTTTTTTGTCTGTACCTTTTGCAAAACAACAAAGACAAGGATCATCCTCAATGTTAGCCAAAATAACCCGCCTGTTCCCGCTGTGGGCTGTGCTGTTATCCGTCGCGGCCTATTATTCGCCCGGCACGTTCACCCCGATTGGCCCGCATGTTTCCACCCTGCTGATGCTGATTATGTTCGCGATGGGCGTTACCCTCGAATTCGGTGATTTCAAACGCGTGTTGTCGCGTCCGGGCCCGGTCGCCGCCGCTACTTTTTTGCACTATCTGGTGATGCCGCTGGCCGCCTGGGTGCTGGCGAAACTGTTCCATATGCCACCTGATTTGTCCGCCGGGATGATTTTAGTCGGCAGCGTCGCCAGCGGCACTGCCTCTAACGTGATGATTTACCTCGCCAAAGGTGACGTTGCGCTGTCCGTGACAATTTCTGCCGTCTCTACGCTGGTCGGTGTTTTCGCCACACCGTTGCTGACGCGTCTGTACGTTGATACGCATATCAAAGTGGACGTTGAAGGCATGCTGCTGAGCATTTTGCAGATCGTGGTTATCCCGATTTTAGCGGGTCTGATTATTCATCATCTGTTCACCAAAACCGTGAAACGCATCGAGCCGCTGCTGCCGCTGTTTTCCATGGTGTGTATCGTGGCGATAATCAGCGCCGTCGTGGCCGGCAGTCAGGGCTTTATCGGTTCCGTCGGCCTGATCGTGATTGTGGCGGTGATTTTGCACAACGGCATTGGTCTGCTGAGCGGTTACTGGGGCGGGAAGCTGTTCGGGTTTGACGAAACCACCTGCCGCACGCTGGCGATGGAAGTCGGGATGCAAAACTCAGGCTTAGCGGCGACGCTGGGGAAAATCTATTTCACCCCGCTGGCCGCACTGCCGGGCGCACTGTTCTCGGTCTGGCACAATCTTTCCGGCTCGTTGCTGGCCGGTTACTGGTCGGGTAAACCGGTTAAAAAAGACTGATAAGCCAAAAAAACCGGACGCATCGTTCGCGTCCGGTTCATTGTTTATACCCGCTCCAGAAACTCATACCCGCTTCATATCATCATTATTTTCACGCTGTTCATCTTCCTGCTCATCCTGATCCAGCACGTTATACGCCACCGCACAGAACAACGAGTTAAGACGTTTCATATCACCCAGCAACCCGAGGTGCAGCGAACTGGTTTCGATACTTTGCACGTTATGCTGATGCAGGCGATCGACGTGGGCGTGCGCATAGCGCCGGTCAAGAATACGGAAACGGTGTTTGGAGCGGCGCAGACGACGTGCGCTGGTCAGGTCGTTCGACAGGAAAACCCCCAGACTCAGACGCAGGTTGTCGAGCAATTTCTCATGCAATGCTTCCAGCTCCACCAGCCCTTCCGGTGAAAATGCGCGGCGTGTGGCGTGAGATTTTGCGGTGATATCGCCGGTCATGCGCTCGATAATGTCACCGGCCTGTTCCAGGTTCAGCGCCATTTCGATGATTTCCGCCCAGCGGCGTGAATCGTCTTCGCCCAGCCCTTCTTTGTTGATTTGCGCCAGATACAGTTTGATGGCGGTATACAGCACATCGACATCGTCATCGAGACGCCGTACCTCGCGATCCTGCGCCAGTTTTCCGTGCATTACTTCCCGGTTGAGGATCAGCATATGTTCCACTACATCGCCCATACGCAGGGTTTCGCGGGCGGCATTGGCCAGCGCCAGCGTCGGGGTATCAATCGCGCTGACGTCCAGATGGCGCGGACGCAAACGTGGATCGTCTTCCGGCACATCAGCAATCATCAGCTGACAAATCTTCGCCATCGGCGCGGTCAGCGGCACCATCGCCAGACAACGGATCAGGTTGTAGAACATGTGAAAATAAATGACCAGTTCTTCATCCGGTATGCCCAGACGCGCCAGTTGCACGGAAAGCGGCCCGACAAACGGCAGCACAATCACTAAACCAATGAGTTTGAACAGCGTGCTGCCCAGCGCCACACGGCGACCGGCTGCATTCATTTTACTGGCGTTGATCATCGCCAGCAGCCCGCTGCCAAGGTTTGCGCCAATCACCAGACACAACGACACTTTCAGCGAGATAACGCCGGTCGCCGCAAGCGTTGCCGTCAGTAACACCGCCGCCAGGCTGGAATAACTGATAATGGCAAACACTGCGCCGGTCAGTGCATCCAGCAGCACATCGCCGGTCAGAGAAGAGAATAAAACCTTCACGCCCGACGCCTGCATGATTGGCGTTGCCGCGCCCACAATCAGTTCCAGCGCCAGTAAAATCAGGCCAAGCCCGATACAGACGCGCCCCATCTGCCCGGCGCGGGTTTGTTTACGGCTGAGGAAAAAGGCCACGCCGACGAAAATCAGCAGCGGAGAAAGCCAGGAGAGATCGAAAGTCAGAATACGCGCCATCACGGCGGTCCCGACATCCGCGCCGAGAATAATCACCAGCGCCGGTGCCAGGGCAACCAGCCCCTGCGACACAAACGACGTTACCAGCAGTGCCGTCGCATTACTGCTTTGCACCAGTGCGGTCACGCCAATACCGGCGACAAACGCCAGCGGCTTTTTCTCCACGCTGTTACTCAGAACACGGCGCAGATTGGCGCCAAAAACGCGCATGATGCCGGTACGCACGATGTGCGTCCCCCATACGAGCAAAGAAATAGCAGACAAAAGATGCAAAAGGGTTAACACGAACGAGAAACTCCTGTTATTTCCGGTACCCACCGGTTTGTGTTGGATTCCGATGAATCAGAATATTTGAGCTTTCCTGCTTAACCTGACTCATCATCTGCCACATCTAACTGTAGACTACGCACATTATTGAGGTAAACAAGTCCGTCATACCAAAGCAGATGTTTAGCGTTTTCTCTGTTTTATTATTTAAATCATCAAACTATAGAGACATGAATAACAATTTTCAAAATCCTGTTTGATTAGAAAATTTATTCCCTCTAGACTGCCTGCAAGAAAACACCACTCCTCTTTTTTTCATAAAATAAAAAAAACTAAACAATTAACACGAACACCTAATTCATTAGCATCAAATTCACCTTAAATTCATTTAATGGGCTATTTACAACGTCAACTAATTAATTAACCCTATCAAAGAAAAATAAACATACTTAAATCAGATGGATTTATTTTCAAGGACACGAATATATGAAAGTTAAATTATTGAGCGGAGTGATATCACTTTGCATATTCAATGCCAGTGCCGGTGTAATGAACGAGAACATTGATGTACAGGACTATCGCGACTTCGCGGAAAACCTGGGAAAATATCAGCCTGGCGCCAATAACGTGCAGGTATTTAACCTTGATGGAACCCCTGCGGGGATCCTTCCCTTCTCTCTGCCGGACTTTGCCAGCGCAAGTACTGCGGGCTATGCGACTGTTATCGGGGCTAACTATGTCACCAGCGTGACTCACCTTGGCTGGTTCGAAAATGCCACTTTCGGGACTAACGCTAAATACAGTACACAATATGAGGTCATAAATTATAATAATGACCCGAATGCAGATTTTAATGTCGACCGCTTAAATAAAGTCATTACTGAAGTCGCTCCTGTTGAAATAGTCAAACGGCTTTGTTGAATAAATCGAACTTTTTGCCGTAATCAGGATCAGATCACCACATTCTCGATCCTGTAGCG
>NZ_JAEMGT010000073.1:0-1632 GCF_017655185.1 Rahnella sp. ChDrAdgB13
TGCCGCTTACAACCCCAATTAGGGGTTGTAAGCGGCAAGCCGCCAAAATTTTGTAGGACTGTTGACGAACAATGATTAATCGGTGACGCCGCCGCTGGTGACAAGGTTTTCCTCTCGAGGCGGTTCCGGCACTAAACCTCAATATGATCCAAAATTTGAGCTGATTGCGAGTCCGACTGTTTTCCATTATGAGCCGCTACGGTTATGCTGCTCTTCATGGTTTATCAGTTTCACCTGGCACCCCAGATTCACTGTACTGTGTTTTTTTTAGTACCAGTAATTTTGTATGAAAGCACACAAAACAGGACGCTAAGGCCAATACCTATCCCATTATCGACGCCACCGGAAGCAAGGGAAACGACTAGCAAATATGTATAGATTGAAAGCAACATCATACGAGGAAAATTAAGCATCAGAGATATCCTTTCTTAAAAATCACGTTGAGAATACATTATTAAATACCATCAAGAAGAAAATCAATTGCAGCTTTGACTTCAGTACGATAAAGGGAAGCATCGCAGAACACAGCACCTAAAGAACGGGCGGGAATACTCGCCATTTCATGCGTCATAACTGCATATTCTTTATCGTCGGTCAGTCTGACAAGCGGGACCAACCGTTCGGGCCGTGTACTGCTTGGGTACTTTTCAACAGGCAGCAGAGGAATAACAACCCTGCGGTTCAGCTGACCGATAATATCGCTGGTTACATCAAGCAGCAGGGTATAGACGGCGCTTTTCCCAGTGTTACTGTATACAGTGAACTGCATTCTTAAAATGTCCTGTACTCATCGCTGAAACAACCATGTTCATCGTGAAAGCGGTTAAGAGCTTCCAGCGCTTCGCTGTTTTCCTCCTGCCACTTTTTTGCTTCGTAGTGGCGTAGTTCCGCGTCAAGTGCTGCGGTCAGGGTGGCGCTGAGATTAATCCCAGCCTCACGCGCTCGGTTGAGTAAGGCACGTTCTACGGTCATGGTAACGCTTTGCGTTGCCCGTTGTGTTATGGCCATAAATACCTCGTGTCAAATGTCGTGTAATAAACACGGTTAATTAGACGCAGCATAACACTAAAAAGGCAATGTAGCGGAAAAATCTTGGGTTCCGGCATAGCCTCGATATTTTTATGCGCATCGCGCATGAAGGCGACAACGGTAGTTGTTAGTGTCCCAGGAGGTTAGCGTCGCCGTACGCCCGGCGCAGCCGGTCTGTGAGCCGAATATTCACCAGTCCGCCCCCCGTCCTGCCAGACCGTTTTTAAAGAGGCTTGAGCGTGCGAAAGCCGATACTGCTGACTTATCGCAACGCAGAAGCTTAACGGTCGAATGACAAAAGAACCTTCCCGCAAAACTAGTTACAACATTCACTGTTCTTGATTCTTTTATCCGGCCGGGCCTGTTGCCCGTCCGGGTAAAAGACCCACGGCCAGCGAAAAGGGCGACTTTGCTTAGGCAGAGCTTTGACTGTTGCCCGGAACAACGTGGAGGGTGCTACTTCTTCTTTTTACTGATGACGATGATGTTTGCATGAGGATTGCCCTGAGCAAAGCGAAGGGAGCTACTCCAGATGCCATGCCGAAGGCTGGCTCAGGAGTACTCTTTCTTTAGAAAGCATGTTTAGTTCAGAAGTAACGTTCG
>NZ_JAEMGT010000074.1:0-44407 GCF_017655185.1 Rahnella sp. ChDrAdgB13
GATTTTCAATCCCTTGCTCTACCGACTGAGCTATCCGGGCAACGGGGCGCATTAAACCGTATTGGGCATGTGTCGTCAACGGCTTTTTGTAACAACGGTGGCGTTCGTCACCCGACTGATGCTTTTTACCGCATTTTGGCGATTTAACTTACGATACCGGGAAAGTGTCTGTCAAAACAGGGTGGGATGGGCGGATTTTCGCGTTTTGTGATGTCGCATTCTGTAAGAATTTCCCGCAATGTTCAGGGTTGAACAGGGGAATAAAAGATGCCATTATTGCGCCGATTTATTAAACAACTCTGATCCCGTTTTCACGCGACAGCTCAAGAGGGTTGCGGCATGGCTGGTTTATCACATCGCGCTTTTCGTAAGTGCAGAAAAAATCTGATGATGATCTCCGGGTGCTGTAATCACCACGATTCCAGTTTTCCTCCTTTTGCAGATCCTTTCATGCGGTAAGGCTACCGTTTGCCTGCTGTTAGATATTAGTAAAAACAGAGCGCACCTCTGATTTTACTGTTGTCTATCAGACGTGGCCTGGCCTGAACGTCGATCTGTCACCACTTTGCCCCTCGGGCATCGTTTCATCGCACTCGACCTCGCGCTCAAGCCAACGTCATTTGCCGGGCTGGACTCTGCGCATTATACCTTTAAGACGTAAGAACCAGCTCATTGCCGTGCCCTGTGGCACACCCTCTTACTTAACCGTTTGAGAGTCTGAATGAAACACTTAAAACTTGCAGCAAGCGCTTCTGTCGCCCCTTATCTCCAGACGTCCCGCCTGGTCGTCGATCTGCGTCGTGCCGATTATGCCGACGTGGCGGCCATCATTATTTCTGTCGGGGATCTGAATCACGGCAGGCTGGCGGAGATAGAAACGCTGGGATTCGGGATCCCCGCGTTTGTTGCAGTGCAGGGAACGGAGCAGATTGCGCCGGAGTTTTTACCGTCGCTGAAAGGCGTGATTACGCTGTCCGATGCCAATCAGGCGTTCTATGCGGCGCAGATTGAATCGGCTGCGCAGGGCTATGAAGAAGCTTTGTTCCCGCCGTTTTTCGACACACTGAAAAAGTATGTCGAGATGGAGAACGCTACCTTTGCCTGTCCGGGGCATCAGGGCGGTGAGTTTTTCCGTCGCCATCCGGCAGGGCGTCAGTTCTATGATTTTTACGGCCCGAACATTTTCCGTTCCGACATGTGCAACGCCGACGTCAAACTGGGCGATTTGCTGATCCACGAAGGCTCGGCGAAGGATGCGCAAAAGTATGCGGCGAAAGTCTTCAGCGCGGATAAAACCTATTTTGTGCTCAACGGGACTTCTGCCGCGAACAAAGTCGTGACCAACGCGCTGCTGACGCGCGACGATCTGGTGCTGTTCGACCGTAACAACCATAAATCCAACCACCACGGCGCACTGCTTCAGGCGGGCGCGACGCCGGTGTATCTCGAAACCGCACGCAATCCGTTTGGTTTTATCGGCGGCATCGACGCGGCCTGTTTCGATGAAGCTTATCTGCGCAAACAAATCAAAGAAGTGGCTCCGCAACGTGCTGGAGAAAAACGTCCTTTCCGCCTGGCGATTATCCAGCTCGGCACGTATGACGGCACCGTGTATAACGCGCGTCAGGTGGTCGATAAAATCGGGCATCTGTGCGACTACATTCTGTTTGATTCTGCATGGGTCGGTTACGAGCAATTCATCCCGATGATGAAAGAGTGCTCGCCGCTGTTGCTGGAACTCAACGAAAACGATCCGGGCATTATCGTCACGCAGTCCGTGCATAAGCAGCAGGCCGGGTTCTCGCAGACGTCGCAGATCCATAAAAAAGACAATCATATCAAAGGCCAGAAGCGTCATTGCAGCCATAAGAAGCTGAATAACGCATTCATGATGCACGCTTCAACCAGCCCGTTTTATCCGCTTTTTGCCGCGCTTGATGTCAACGCGCGTATTCATGCCGGTGGCAGCGGTAAACATATGTGGATGGAGTGCGTGAAGCTGGGTATCGAAACCCGCAAAATGCTGCTCGATCAGTGTTCGATGATTCTGCCGTTTGTTCCGCCGGTGGTCGGTGGAAAGCGCTGGCAGGATCATGAAACCGCTGAAATGGCGAACGATGTGCGTTTCTTCGATTTTGTGCCGGGCGAGCGCTGGCATGCCTTCTCGGGTTACGCGGAAAAACAGTATTTTGTTGATCCTTGCAAGCTGCTGCTGACCACGCCAGGCATTGATGCGTCCAGCGGGAAATATACCGAGTTTGGTATTCCCGCGACGATCCTGGCGAACTACCTGCGTGAGAACGGCATCGTGCCGGAGAAATGCGATCTCAACTCGATCCTTTTCCTGCTGACGCCAGCCGAAACGCCGGCCAAAATGCAGCTGCTGGTGGAAGAGCTGGTTCGCTTCGAGCAGTACATCGAAGAAGACGCGCCGCTGAGCGAAGTGTTGCCGACCGTTTACCGTAAAAACGAAGACAGATACCGCAACTACACCATCCGCCAGTTGTGCCAGGAAATGCATAACCTGTACGTCAGTTTTGATGTGAAAGAGCTGCAAAAAGAGATGTTCCGCGAGAAGAGTTTCCCGAAAGCGGTGATGAACGCGCAGGACGCCCATAACGAGTTTATCCGCGACAATATTGAACTGGTGCCTGTCGGCGAAGCCGAAGGCCGTATCGCGGCGGAAGGTGCGTTGCCGTATCCGCCGGGCGTTCTGTGTGTCGTGCCGGGCGAGCTGTGGGGCGGCGCTGTGCAGCGTTACTTCATGGCGCTGGAAGAGGGGATTAATCTGCTGCCGGGCTTCTCGCCTGAACTACAGGGCGTTTATATCGAGAAAAAACCTGTCGGCTGGAAGCGTATTATGGGCTACGTCGTCGCGGAGTAATCCGCACACGCTCACGCAGAAATGAAAACGGAGGCCAGCGGGCCTCCGTTTTTTTTTGTACCGCAATCACATCAGTCTACACGGCGATAGCTGCGCTGCGTGTTGTTCACTTTGTACAGATAGCGGCGCGATTCGGCTGACGGATGTTTGGTGGTCAGCGTGGTATAGACATCGCCCGGCGCCATGTTGTTGATGATGTTGAACGCCTGCGTTTTGTTCTGTGAGAACACGCGCAGCACGCTGCCTGCACCGCCATTGTAGGCCGTGATCACGGCGTAACGGCGTGACGTCGGGTTACTGATGTTCCCCAGATACGTCGTTTGCAGCATCGCCAGATACGCGGTGCCGGTGTTGATATTGTTCTGCGGATCGAACAGATAGCTTCGGCTCGGTTTGCCCCACTTGCCTTCGGATTTAAAGACGTCAACCCCGGCGGAATGCTGCACAACCTGCATCAGGCCCAGCGCATCGGCGTTACTGACCGCATACGGGTTAAAGGCGGATTCGGTTTGCATGATCGCCAGGATCAGCGACTGATCGACGCCGTATTTGGCGGAGGCTTCGCGGATCATCGGCAGATATTTATGCGCACGCTGATTCAGGTGGTTTGGCACCATCTGGATCGTGACGGAATAAATGATATGCATGCCGGACTGGCGGCGCATCAGTTTGTTTTGCACCAGATAATCGGCAAAGCTGTTGGCACGGCCGACCCAGCGGATAGGCTGCCCGGTGTTGTCGAGAACCTGCCCGTAAAGCATCGGCTCACGGCTGATCTGGATATCGTTGGCGTCGGAATAGAGGTCAACATTGCCCGGATCATCGCCCACCAGTAAGGTGCTGACGATCGCCTGACGCAGGCTCGCGGCCGGATCGGTGCCGGAAATGGTTTCAATCGTGATGGTACCCGCATCAAAGTTGATGTGGCTGCGGGTGTAATACTGATCGCTATACTTTACGTAGTCTTTCGGACCCGCAATCAGGACTTCATTCATACCCCAGATATTTTCGATGTTATGAGCGAACTGCCCCATCAAAATATCGAATCCGTTGGTGTCTTTTACGAAAGCTTCGTCGAACTGGTTTTTTTTACTGCCGGAGCAGGAAATCAGCATCGGTGCGATAACCAGCAAAGCTAAAATTTTCTTCATCTGAAAACCATTTCTGGTGAAAGAAGCAGGCCGCGCACGAGCCTGCCTAAATTTCTGTTCCTGAACGTTATTTTGAAGGCGGGGTGTAGCCTTCAATATGAACATCCTGACCTTCAAACAGGAAATTAACCATTTCCTGTTCCAGCAGTTTCCGGTCGTCCGGGTTCATCATGCTGAGTTTCTTTTCGTTGATCAGCATGGTTTGTTTGGTCATCCACTGAGACCAGGCTTCTTTCGAAATTTCGTTGAAAATACGTTTGCCGATCTCGCCCGGATAAAGCTGGAAGTCCTGTCCTTCGGCATCGCGTTTCAGAAAAGTACAAAAAATCGTTCTGCTCATGCTAATTCCTTATGATCATTCTGTTGGGACGGTTTTTTGCCATCGGCTTGTTTTGCCAGAGAGGTCAGCAAACGCTCGACCGGTGCGGCCAGCCCGACCTGTTGTGGTTGCGCTAAGTTATACCAGAGACCCGCACCTTCATCCATGCAACCCGCTGTCGTTCGCAGATTTAACCACATCGGGACGATATCCAGATGGAAATGGCTGAAAGTGTGGCGAAAAGCGGTCTGCTGCTGCAACTGATTTTGCGTAACACCGTATTTTTGAAGCCCCTGCGCCAGTTCTTCTTCTGTCGCAAATTGCGGGAAGCAAAATAAACCGCCCCACAGGCCCACCGGCGGCCGCTGCTCCAGCCAGACTTTTTCGTCCTGCTGAATCATCAGCATAAAGGCCGTTTTTTCCGGCAACGTCGTCTTGGGTTTTTTACCCGGATATTTTGCCCAGCTGTGATGTGCGTAGGCTTCGCAGCCGGATTTCACCGGGCACAGTTCACATTTTGGTTTGCTGCGGGTGCAGACCATTGCCCCTAAATCCATCATCGCCTGATTAAACTGCGCGACACCTTCAGCCGGTGTGACGTCTTCGCTTATTTTCCACAAACGATTTTCAGTTTTCTTCTCGCCCGGCCAGCCGTCAACGGCATAACACCGGGCCAGCACGCGCTTCACGTTACCGTCTAAAATGGGATAGTGCTGGTTTAGCGCCAGCGACAATACGGCGCCTGCGGTCGAACGACCAATGCCCGGCAACGCGAGAATTTCATCAAAGGTGGTCGGAAACACGCCATTGTGCTGAGTGGCAATAGTTTGCGCCGCTTTATGCAGGTTACGCGCCCGGGCGTAATAACCCAGACCGGTCCACAGATGCAGCACTTCATCGAGCGGGGCGGCGGCGAGATCGGACACCGTCGGGAAGCGTTCCATAAACCGTTCGAAATAAGGAATAACGGTTGCGACCTGCGTTTGCTGCAACATCACTTCAGAAAGCCAGACTTTATAAGGCGTTTTGGCGATTTGCCACGGCAGCGTTTTACGGCCATAGCGCTGATACCAGTCGAGCACCAGCGGCGAAAAAGTGGAGGCTTCCATCATGGGTGAATTACAGTCCGGCAGGGTTAAAAGACGGGGCTGATCACATCACAGTTCCCGTCTGGCTGTAAACCGGAACTTTCCGCACTGTATTGACGGATTTCCTGCCCGCAAGCCTTGCTAATCGGGAGTAAGTTTGGATAATGCGCCATTCTTAACAGTTAATGACCAAAATACAGCAGTGACCGAATACCGCGTCTTGCGTAACGGAGTGGAAACACCATGAAAAACGACGTCATTTCTCCGGAGTTCGATGAGAACGGTCGCGCAATGCGCCGTATCCGCAGCTTTGTCCGCCGTCAGGGCCGTCTGACAAAAGGTCAGCAATTTGCGCTGGACAACTTCTGGCCGGTGATGGGCGTGGAGTTTCAGACTGAAGCTCTGGATATTGATGCCTTATTTGGTCGCTCAGCACCGGTTGTGCTGGAAATCGGTTTTGGTATGGGCACGTCGCTTGTCACCATGGCGCAGCAGAATCCTGACCAGAACTTTATCGGGATCGAAGTGCATTCGCCGGGCGTCGGTGCCTGTCTGGCAACGGCGCACGAAGAGGGCGTCAGCAACCTGCGCGTGATGTGTCACGATGCGGTTGAAGTACTGGAAAAAATGATTCCGGATGGCTCGCTGGACATGGTACAGCTATTCTTTCCTGACCCGTGGCATAAAGCGCGTCATAATAAGCGCCGTATCGTGCAGCCTGAATTCGTTGAGAAACTGCGCAGGAAATTGAAAGTGGGTGGCGTATTCCATATGGCAACCGACTGGGAGCCGTATGCAGAACACATGCTTGAGGTGATGACCAGTCTCGAAAACTGGGCAAATCTGTCGCAGGAAAATAATTATGTACCGCGCCCCGAATCGCGCCCGGTAACTAAGTTCGAAATGCGTGGCCAGCGTTTAGGCCACGGCGTGTGGGATCTGATGTTTGAGAGGAAGCAATAATGGCTACAAATCGCAGTCGTCGTTTACGTAAGAAGTTACACATTGCCGAGTTCCAGGAACTGGGCTTCTCTGTAAAATGGCGTTTCCCGGAAGGTACCGCGGTAGAAACCATTGACGAATCACTGGATAAATTCATTGACGGTGTGATCGAGCCAAACAAACTGGCCTTCGACGGCAGCGGCTTATCTGCAATGGGAAGGTCTGGTTTGCCGTCAGGATATCGGTCACTGCACTGATGAACAGCGCGCGCAGGTCAAAAAATGGTTAGAAGACCATAAAATGGAAGACGTTGAAGTTTCAGACCTGTTCGATATCTGGTGGGATTGATTCTGCCAGCAGTTGAACACTGAATCTTTTAAAGGTGCCTTTCCGGCACCTTTGTTACATCTGGAGGAAGGACGTTGGGTACCGAGCTCGATAACAGTTTGCTGGAAGATATTCTTGCGCAGGTCAGGCCGCTGATTGGCCGTGGTAAAGTCGCCGACTATATTCCCGCGCTGGCAGAAGTCAGCCCTGATCATCTGGGGATTGCCGTGTGTACCACGAAAGGGGAGATCTTTCGTGCCGGTGATGCCAATACCCGGTTCTCAATCCAGTCGATTTCTAAAGTGCTCAGCCTGACGCTGGCGCTGACCCGCTATCAGGAAAGCGAAATCTGGCAACGCGTGGGCAAAGAGCCTTCCGGCCAGCCGTTTAACTCGCTGGTTCAGCTTGAGCTGGAACAGGGGAAACCGCGCAATCCGTTTATCAACCCCGGTGCGCTGGTGGTTTGCGATATGCTGCAAACCCGTCTGACTGCGCCCAAGCAAAGAATGCTGGAAGTGGTGCGTCAACTGGCCGGTTCGGCCGATCTCAACTACGATCGGCACGTTGCGCGTTCTGAATTCGATCATTCCGATCGCAACGCCGCGATCGCTTACCTGATGAAATCTTTCGGTAATTTCGATAACGACGTCATCACCGTGTTGCACACCTATTTCCATTATTGCGCATTGCGCATGAGTTGTGAGGAACTGGCGCGGACGTTCGTTTATCTTGCGAACAAGGGCCATCCGCTGGGTAATGAGCAGCCGCTGATTGATGCCCGTCAGGCGCGACAGATTAACGCAATGATGGTGACCAGCGGCATGTACGACGGCGCCGGTGAATTCGCTTACCGCGTCGGCATGCCGGGCAAGTCCGGTGTCGGTGGCGGCATTATTGCTATCGTGCCGGGAGAGATGTGTATCGCTGTCTGGTCGCCGGAACTTGATGCGGCGGGGAACTCTTTGGCAGGTATTGCTGCCTTAGAATTACTGGCGCAACGAATTGGCCGTTCAATTTTTTGAGTTTGCTGTCTTAAGGGAGAGTACATGTTAGTAAAAAGTGGAGTGGTAAAAACCGGACTGGCTGCATTGCTGGCGCTGAGTGCATGGAGCGTGCAGGCTGATTATCAGTGTGCCGTTCAGCCTAAAGACGACGTGATCATCAAGCCGCAAACCGTGCAGGTTGTCGGCAAAAGCGGTGACTTGCTGATGACCCCTAACGGCAATGTGACTCTTAACGGAAAAGACATGACCCTGAGCGCAAAACAGCGTCAGGAAGCCATCGATTATCAGGCTGGCCTGCGCCGTGACCTGCCATGGATTGATCAGGGCGCGACGGCGCATCTCGAAAAAGGCCGTGTGGCCGTTGACCGTGTGATTGTCGATAAACTCGGCAGCGACAGCAACGTGCGTAATCGTCTGGTCAAGCTGGATAAACAGCTGAAAGAGCAGATGAATCTGATTATCGAGCATCGCACTGACGGGCTGACCTTCCACTACAAAGCGGTGGATCAGGTTAAGCAGAATGGCCAGAAGCTGATGGAACAAACTATGGGCGGTGTGATGCAGGACAGCATCAACGAGATGGGCCTGAAACAAGCCACGAGCGGCGGCAATCCCCTGCAGGCAATGATGGGCAATCTCGGCGGTCTGCAACAGGCCGTACAGGAAGAGTGGAACAAACAGGAAAAAGAGTTTAAAGCCTTCGGCGATGATGTTTGTAAACGCGTCACCGCGCTGGATACCCAGCACAAAGCGTTACTGGCGGATTTGAAACAGTAATTTGCTAAATGCCAGACACAAAAAAACCGCGATTACGCGGTTTTTTTATCTTTGCGATCCTAATCCTTACTCCGCCAAAAAGAGCTCCAGCAGTGAGTTCAGGAACAGTTTTCCTTTGCCGGTGATCTGCCAGTGCGTCTCGGTTTCAACCAGATATTCTTTGGCGATAGCTTCATCTAACTGCGTGCGGATCACCGATTCATCCAGCCCGGTATACAACCCAAACTCTTCGCGTGGTGCGGCTTCGAGCAGACGGAAACGGTTCATGAAGAATTCAAACGGCAAATCTTCTGTTTCCACAGGATGCTGTTTGTCCATGTAACGTCCCTGCATATAACCACGCGGATGCTTGGTTTTGACCGTGCGCAGAATTTGCCCGTCGGGCTGTGTCAGCTTGCCGTGCGCGCCGCAACCGATGCCGAGATAATCCCCGAAGCGCCAGTAATTGAGATTATGCTGGCACTGATAGCCGGGTTTAGCATAGGCAGACGTTTCATATTGCTGATAACCGGCGGCCGTCAGCAGCCGGTCGCCTTGCTCAAAGATATCCCACAGCGCGTCGTCATCCGGCAACGTTGGCGGACGTGAGGCGTACATCGTATTAGGCTCGATGGTCAGCTGATACCACGATAAATGCGGCGGATTCAGTGCGATGGCCTGACGCAAATCGTCCAGCGCTTCTTCGAGTGTCTGATCCGGTAAACCGTGCATCAGATCCAGATTAAAACTGCGCAAATTCAGGCCGGTCGCCAGATGGGCGGCGCGTTTTGCTTCTTCCGGCCCGTGAATACGCCCCAGACGCTCCAGTTTTTGCGCATCGAAACTTTGCACACCAATTGAAATGCGGTTCACACCGGCGCGCTGATAGCCGCTGAAGCGGTCTGCTTCGACGGTACCCGGATTGGCTTCCATGGTGATTTCCGCACTGGCATCGAGAGGCAAACGCGCACGTACGCCGTCGAGCAGGTTTTGCATCGCTTCGCTGCTCAGCAGGCTTGGGGTTCCGCCGCCGATAAAAATTGTCCCTACGCTTCGGCCTACGGCCAGATGCAAATCTGCATCCAAATCGGCCAGCAGATGCGCGACATAGTCGTCGTGCGGCACTTCACCCTTTAACGCATGCGAGTTGAAATCGCAGTAAGGGCATTTTTGCACGCACCACGGAATATGAATGTAGAGACTCAGCGGCGGCAACTTACGCATTCTTCTGTACAGCCTCTTTCATCGCCGCCAGCAGCAGTTTCAGCGCCTGACCACGGTGCGATACCGCACTTTTTTCTTCACGCGTCAGCTCTGCGGCTGTTTTGCCCAGTTCCGGAACGAAGAAAATGGGGTCGTAACCAAAACCACCTTCACCGGCTTGTGCAAAGGCAATTTCACCCGGCCAGCTGCCGTGACACACCAGCGGCGTCGGGTCTTCTGCGTGACGCATGTAAACCAGAACGCAATGAAATTGTGCATTGCGCTGGCCCTGCGGCACGTCTTTCAACGCAACGAGCAGTTTGTCGAGATTTTGCTGATCGCTGGCATCAACACCTGCGTAACGTGCGGAATAAATCCCCGGCGCGCCACCCAGAAAATCGACGGCCAGGCCGGAGTCATCGGCCACAGCCGGTAAACCGGTTTCTGCCGCCGCGTGGCGGGCTTTGAGAATGGCGTTCTCAATGAACGTCAGGCCGGTTTCTTCAGCGGATTCAACGCCGAGTTCGGTTTGTGCGACAACGTCCAGCCCGAAATCGGCCAGAAGGTGTGCGAGTTCACGGACTTTACCGGCGTTGCCGGTAGCCAATACGACTTTTTGCATAAAATAACGTCCTGAAGACCATCTGAAATGAGTTTATTCAGCGAGCAGTACCGCGACCTCGGTCGGGATATTTTGCGGATTCGTAATGCGGACTTGTTTATGGCGGCCCAGCTCGCCCTTTTCAATGCTTATCTGACTTTTGGCGACTTTAAACTGTTTGGCGAGAAATTTCACCAGATGCGTGTTGGCCTGACCGTCCACTGGTGGCGCGGTGATGGCGACTTTGAATTCATCGCCATGCAAACCGACCAGGCTGTCGCGGCTGGCTTTGGGCTGAATAATCAACCGCAAAACCAGCGCATCGGACTGCCAGCTCACCGGATTTACGGCAACTGCCATAATGTTCCGATGTAATTTAAGTTCGCGAAGAAATTATCGAGAATATAAAGAATAATCACGATAATCATGCCTGAAAAATCGATGCCACCCAGCGCGGGTAAGATGCGGCGAATTGGCCCCATCAGCGGTTCAGTTAACTGCATCAGCAGATAATCCATCGGGCCACGACCCTGCGTTACCCAGCTCAGCAGGGAGCGGATAATCACAACCCAGAAAATCAGCGAGCCTGCGGTTTTGATTAACGAAACCAGACCCGCCAGCAAATTCACCAGGCTCAGTGAAATCCCGCCACTAATAATCAGCTCCATCAGCGGGTATTTGAGCGTCAGCAGCAGGAACGCAATCAGCAATGACGCGCTGTCAATCGGCCCCAGCGGCGGGATCACCCGGCGAAGCGGACGGATAACCGGCTGTGTGACTTTTACGACAAACTGGGATAACGGATTATAAAAATCTGTACGCGCCCACTGCATCCAGATGCGGAGCAGTAAAATCATTGCGTAAGTATTAATTACCATGACTAACAAATTGGTCAGCATAAATTGCCTTATCTAAGTATGTTAAAACTGTTTTTCCATTTCCTGTGCGCGGGTAATGGCGGCCTGCATGGCTTCGGAGACAATCTCCGGTAATTTACGATCGGTGAAAACTTTCAGTGCTTCAAACGTCGTGCCACCTTTGGACGTCACATTCTCACGAAGTTGTGACAATGGCGTGTCCGGGCTGGCGGCGACCAGCGCAGTCGCCCCGCTTGCAGCCTGTTCCACCAGCATCCGTGCCGCTTCTGCACTAAAGCCCAGACGCTGTGCTTCAGCCTGCATCGCTTCCATAAACAGGAAGAAATACGCCGGCGCACTGCCCGCAGCAGCAATAATATGGTTGATGCCTTCTTCGGTATCGACCCAGCACACTTTGCCGACGGCGGTCATCAGCTCGCCGCTGTAATCGCGGTCAGCTTGTGAAACCTGTTCTGGCGCGAACAAACCGCTCATGCCTTTTCCGACCAGAGACGGCGTGTTAGGCATAATACGCACAATGTTCAGATTATCGCCCAGCAGCTCGCAGAAACGCGCCACGCTGACGCCTGCGGCAATCGACAGTACCAGCTTGCCGCTAAAATCCACGTCTTTTTGCAGTGCTTTACATACATCGGCCATCATTTGTGGTTTTACAGAAAGTACCACCACATCAGCGTCTTTTGCGCAGCCATTGTTATCGCTGCTGCTTTTAACGCCATATTTTTCAGCCAGCGCGTCGCGGTGCGTGGTGGAAGGGGCACAAACGCTGACCAGATTTGCCGGATAGCCGCTTTCGACCAGACCCGCAATAATCGCGCCTGCCATGTTACCGGCGCCGATAAAACAGAGTTTACGATGTTGCATTGGTGCTCCTTGCTGTCAGAACAGGGGATAAGTAAGTCATTTAATGATGATTTAAAACAGTTTACTGCATCGCAGCGGTTACTGTTTGGCGCTGTAATCGCGGGCACCAAAAATCGCCGTCCCGATACGCACCATGGTGCTGCCTGCCGCAATGGCTGCCGGCATATCGTCGGTCATGCCCATTGAAAGCGTATCCGCTTGCGGGCAAATGACCTGCAATGCCTTCAGTGCGTCGCGCATCTGGCTGAAAACGTCCAGCTGGCGTGCGTAATCGGTTTCTGCCGCCGGAATTGCCATCAGACCGCGCAGATTCAGATTAGGCATCGCCATGATTTGCGCCGCCAGCTCCGCAACGTCTTCCAGCGCAATACCGGATTTACTGGCTTCATCGCTGATATTCACCTGAATCAAAACCTGTAATGGCGCAAGATCAGCCGGACGTTGTTCATTGAGGCGCTGGGCGATTTTCAGACGGTCAATCGTATGGCACCAGTCGAAATTCTCGGCCACCAGGCGGCTTTTGTTTGATTGCAATGGTCCGATGAAATGCCAGGTGAGCGCTGGCTGATGCCCGGCAAAGTGGGCAATTTTATCCACGCCTTCCTGCACGTAGTTTTCACCGAAGGCAAACTGCCCGGCGGCGATAGCTTCTTCGACAGCGCTCGCAGGTTTCGTTTTGCTGACTGCAAGCAAAGTAACTTCTTCTGGAGACCTGCCGCAAAGCTGTGCAGCGGCTGCGATTTTCTCGCGGACATTCTGTAAGTTCTGCTCAATAGCGTTTTGCTGACTCAGGCTCATAAGGACTCGGGAGGATTTCAACATGGATATTGATGGATTAGTGGGGCGTAGTGTAAAGCAAAATGCCTCTGATCTGCACCTTTGTACCGGCTATCCGCCAATGTTACGCATTGATGGCGAATTATGCCGCTGCGAGGATCTGCCGGTTGTTAAGGCGTCGGCGATGCAGGCACTCAGCCAGCAGTGGCTGGATACCGCGCAGCTTGACTGTCTGCATCAGGCCGGACAGGTGGATAAAGCGCTGACGCTCGGGGCGGGCGTGCGGATGCGGCTCAACATTTTTCAGCAATGGCACGGGCTTTCCGCGGCGCTGCGACCCATTCCGGCGCATTGTCCGGATTTGGCCACGCTTCACGCGCCTGACGTTTTGCAGCGGCTGATTATGCAGGAGGATGGCTTGATTCTGGTTACCGGCGCGACCGGTAGCGGGAAATCCACCACGCTGGCAGCGCTGATTAACCATCTCAACCGGCATACGGCGCGGCACATCATTACGCTTGAGGATCCCATTGAGCTGATTCATACCAGCCAGCGCTGCCTGATCCAGCAGCGTGAGCTGGGGCAGCATACGCGCTCTTTTTCTGAGGCCGTGCGCGGTGCCCTGCGTGAGGATCCGGATGTGTTGCTGCTGGGGGAACTGCGTGACACCGAAAGTATCCGGCTGGCGCTGACCGCGGCAGAAACCGGGCATCTGGTACTGGCAACCTTGCATACGCGTAATGCCACGCAGGCGATTGACCGGCTGGTCGATGTTTTTCCCGTAGAAGAAAAGGCGTTTGTCCGGGCACAGCTGGCAGGCAGTTTGCGGGCGGTGATTGCCCAAAAGCTGGCGGTAACGAAAGCGACGGAGGAACAGCAGGGCGGAAGGGTGGCATTGTTTGAAGTGCTGACATCAACGCCGGGTGTGTGCAATCTGATCCGCGAGGGGAAAACGCATCAGCTGGCCGATGTACTGCAAACCGGCGCACAGGCCGGAATGCAGACATTTGCGCAGAGCCGCCAGCAGCGGCAAAGCGCCGGGTTACTGGCTGCGGATCAGGACTGACTCCATTGTTTCTCGAACCAGCTTTCCAGAATGATGACCGCCGAAGCCGCGTCCACGCTGCCTTTGTCCAGCGCGCGAAAGCCGCCACGGTCAAACAAATCCGCGCGTGCTTCAACGGTGCTCAGACGTTCGTCATGCAGCTCCACCTGAACGCCAAAACGGCCATGCAGACGGTTGGCAAACTTGCGTGCACGTGCCGTCAGCGGCTGTTCTGTACCGTCCATGTTCAGCGGCAGACCAACCACGACCAGATCAGGAAGCCATTCTTTCAGCAGCTTTTCGATCTTCAGCCAGTCCGGCGTGCCGTCCTGCGCTTTAAACGACGTCAGCGGGCGCGCCGTGCCAGTGACTTCCTGGCCGATCGCAAGGCCGATGCTTTTGGTGCCGAAATCGAAGGCGAAGACTGTGCGGTTACCCATTATGCGTGCCCTGCGTGGGTGGCAAGCTGGCTGACATCCACGCCGATCATTTTCGCGGCTTCACGCCAGCGGTCTGCAATCGGTGTGTGGAAGAGAATGTCGCTGCTCGCTTCAATGGTCAGCCATGAATTTTCCAGCAATTCCTGCTCCAGCTGCCCCTGTTCCCAGGCCGCATACCCGAGCGCCACCAGCACATTTTTCGGCTGGTCAGGCGTGCCCAATGTTTCAAGAACGTCTTTGGACGTAGTGATCATGGTGCAGTCTGAAATCCGGATACTGGACCCAAAACCTTCACGCGGCGTATGCAAAATAAAACCACGATCGTCTGCCAGAGGGCCGCCGGAAAAGACCGGGCGGTCGAGGCGGATTGCCGGATCGCGTGGCTCAGGGCTGATATCGAGTTTATCGAGCACATTTTCGACGGTGAAATCTTCGACCAGTTTATTAATCACCAGACCCATTGCGCCGTCTTCATTATGTTCGCAGATATACACGACCGAACGTTTGAACTGGGGTTCGTCCAGTCCGGGCATCGCAATAAGAAAGTGATGTTGTAGATTCATGGTATGTAGGATGTTTAACCTCAAAATAGAAACAAAATCAGACAAGCCAGTTTATTACGGCAGCGTCATCAAAAAAAGCGGGCTATCCGGCAGTGCGGATAACCCGTTAATGACGATATTGCGTGATTAGCGTGCAGCCAGACGCTTTTCGATAGCGTCCATCAGCATACCGGTGATGGAAATCGGGAATGCGGCTTCGATTTCACGCGCACAGGTCGGGCTGGTAACGTTAATTTCGGTCAGGCGATCGCCGATGATATCCAGACCGACAAAAATCAGGCCTTTTTGCTTGAGGATTGGTGCAACGGTGCGGGCAATTGCCCAGTCGCTTTCGCTCAGCGGACGTGCTTCACCGCGGCCACCGGCAGCCAGATTGCCACGGGTTTCACCTTGTGCAGGAATACGCGCCAGGCAGTAAGGCACCGGCTCGCCGTCGACAACCAGAACGCGTTTGTCGCCGTCTTTAATGGCAGGCAGATAGTTTTGCGCCATGCAGAAACGGCTGCCGTGCTCGGTCAGTGTTTCGATGACAACGGAAACGTTCGCGTCTTCCGGTTTCAGGCGGAAGATTGATGCGCCGCCCATACCGTCGAGCGGTTTGAGGATCACATCGGTATGTTCTTTATGGAACGCTTTCAGCTGTGCCGCGTTGCGTGTTACCAGCGTGTCCGGCGTCAGTTCTGGGAACCAGGCGGTGAAAAGCTTTTCGTTACAGTCGCGCAGGCTCTGCGGTTTGTTGACGATCAGCGTGCCTTTTTCTTCGGCGCGTTCAAGGATGTAAGTGGCATAAATAAATTCGGTATCAAACGGCGGATCTTTACGCATCAGGATCACGTCGAGCTCCTGCAGGGCGATATCCTGTTCGGTGCCGAATTCATACCAGCCGTCATAATCCTGCTTTACGCTGAGCTTTCTGGTGGTCGCACGGCCTTCGCCGCCGCGCAGATACAGGGAATTCATTTCCATGTAATGCAGCTCGTAGCCACGACTCTGCGCTTCGAGCAACATTGCGAAACTGGTATCTTTTTTGATGTTGATGGAAGAAATCGGGTCCATCACGATGCCAAGCTTGATCATTTGGTCTCCTCTTAACCCAGATCGCCGAAACGAACCTGTAAGGCCGTTATCGCGGTGAGTGCTGTAGTTTCTGTACGCAGAACACGGGGTCCCAGCAGGATATCAGTAAATCCGTAACCGGAGGTCATTGCAATTTCGTCGGCGGATAAACCGCCTTCCGGGCCGATCAGCAGGCGAACATGATTCACCGGCAGCGGCAGGGTATTGATGCTGTGACTGGCGCGAGGATGCAGGTTCAGCTTCAGGCTGTCGTCCTGCTCGGCGCACCAGGCTTCAAGCTGCATGACCGGACGAATTTCCGGAATGCGGTTTCGGCCACACTGTTCACAGGCGGCAATGGCGATTTTCTGCCACTGCTGCAATTTCTTTTCCAGACGCTCACCGTCCAGTTTCACGCCACAGCGTTCGGAAAACAGCGGCGTAATGGTATTCACGCCCAGCTCAATGGATTTCTGGATGGTGAATTCCATCTTCTCGCCGCGCGAAATCACCTGGCCGAGATGCAGATTCAGCGGTGATTCATTGTCTGACAGCACGCCTTCTTCCAGGCTGACGCGCACGTTCTTCTTATCCACCTGCGTAATGCTGGCGTCGAAGATCTGATTACTGCCGTCAAATAACTGAATGGCCTGACCAGGCTGCATGCGCAGAACGCGCCCGACGTGATTCGCGGCATCTTCACTGAGCGCAATTTCGCTGTGCGCGTTTAACGGTTCAGGGTGATAAATGCGAGGTATGCGCATGTGAGGCTGCTGTCCTTAAAGTCTTGAGAGGGGTTATTTTGGCGACATTAGTCCGCATTGTCGCGAACTAATGTGCTCTGATGATGAGTTTAATACTAAGTTAGCTTTTTCTTTGCGCGCAAGCCTGCTGAACGTACGGATTGTGATTTCCCTGCACATTCGCAATGCGGTTATCGCGTTCGCATTCCCAGGCGGTGACCGGATACTGGCGATCCCAGGCAGTAAACAGCTGAGTTTGCTGACGGGACAGGTTCAGTTTGTACTGGTCGCGCATGTAGAAATAGGTGCGTGCGATGGCGCCGCGTGCACGGGCTGGCGGCTCGGCGGCTTTGGCTTTGAAGTCGACTTTCATCCCGCATTTGCCGTACTGGCCTTCCCCGCCGTTCCACTGACTGTACATAAAGTTGTTGCGATCGCCGTTCACTTCGCCGATAGCCGGTTCAAGGTTGTGCAAATCCGTTTCTATCTGGCGATAGTCGGCGTTTTTCGCACAGTTTTTGCGTCCGCCATCCTGCCAGCACTGCATCTGATGGCCGAACTGCCAGGCGGGAACCACATGCTCCCACTCAATCCTGCTGGCGCGTTGTTCGCTTTTACGTACCTGATAGCCACAGGATTGCAGATCCGGCGTGCCTTTTTTCCCCTGCCAGCTGATGGTACAACCGCAATAAAATGTAGGCGCACCCTGATTAATTTTCACTGCCGCCGCTTTGGCCTGAGTGAAATTATTAATGGCGTTGCCAGACTGGCTGAAAGCGCTCAGCGGTGCCAGAGCACCGATAAACAGAAAGGATAAAAGTGTTTTACGAAACATGTTTCCGAATAGCCCGAGTGTAAAAGGTCGCAAGGGTAACGGATGCGAAGCGGTGTGACAATCAGACAATATGGCTATTTAGTGATTGAAAAATCAGCAGTTAGCGGTGCCTTTAGCGTTAAAACGTAACAACTCACCGCAATGCCGGCAGCGATATTCTGACTCTTTACGCATCACTTTATTGTGGCGTCGGACAGTCAGCTGGTGATCACGGCAGGCGCATAAATATGGGTAGGTTTTGCTTTGCACCGAGGCGACTTCGAACTTGTGCGTCCGGCTGGCGGAAACACCCAGCACATGTTCCATCATCCAGCGCCACTCTTTGCCATGCGGCGCCGGTGCGCGTCCAAACCGCCGGTAAACCAGCAAATGCGCCAGCTCGTGCGGAACCACTTCATCAATAAAAGGCTGCTGGTTTTCCATCAGCAAGACAGGGTTAAGACGGATTTGCCAGTGCTGGAGGTACGCGCTGCCCGCGCTGGTACCGCGTTGCTGATATGTGATTTCCGGCTCCGCGTAATCGGTGGCAAAAAACTGATTTGCCATCTGGAGTTTTTCCCGCAGGCAGCGCATGACGGCTTGTTGCAGGGCGATGGGAAGGCGTGAGGTTTTCATCAGGCGAAGGATAAATCGGTGGGAAGCGAGATGCAATATTGAATTCCTCCCCTTTGCAGGGGAGGAATGGCGGGCTTACTTACCGATGTCGCGCAGCGCTTCACCTTTCATCAGGTTGCGTTCGATGTGTTCCAGAGAGACGTTTTTGGTCTCAGGGATTAACGCAATGGTGATGAAGATGAACACAACGTTCAGCGCCGCGTAAACCCAGAAGGTGTTGGCGTTGCCGAGGCTGTCGAGCATGGTCAGGAAGGTCGCGCCCACGATCATGTTGGCAATCCAGTTGGTCGCGGTTGAAACGGTGATACCGAAATCACGGCCTTTCAGCGGCTGAATTTCAGAACACAGAACCCAAATCAGCGGACCGGCACTCATCGCAAAACCTACGATGAACATCAGCAGCATCGCGATAGAGAAGTATTTCGCGGCATCTGATACAACGCCAATGTGCAGCATAGTCCCGAGCACGCCCATACCGACGGCCATAACCAGGAAGCCCAGTTTCAGGGTAGGTTTACGGCCCCAGCGGTCAACCAGACCGATGGCGATAAAGGTCGCCAGAACGTTAACCAGACCGACAATGACCGTTCCCCACATTTGTTGAGACGTGCTGGCAAAACCGGCAATGCCGAAGATTTTCGGTGCGTAATACATGATGACGTTCATGCCGGTGAACTGTTGCATGACCTGCAACAGGATGCCGAGGTAAACCGCACGACGGAAGTTTTTGTTGTTAGTGAACAGACCCCAGCCGCTTTGTTTTACTTTCAGGCTTTCACGGATTTCATCCAGCTCACGTTTCGCCTGTTCGCTGGAATCACGCAGTTTTTCCAGAACACGGCGGGCTTTGCCATCGTCACCGCGTGCGGCCAGCCAGCGCGGACTGTCCGGCAGGAAAAATACGCCAATCAGCAGCAACACGGCAGGGATGGTGATAACGCCCAGCATCCAGCGCCATGCGCCGGTGTAGCTGAATGCGGTATCAGACAGGTACGCCGCCAGAATACCGATGGTGATCATCAGCTGGTACATGGAAATCATGCTGCCACGGATTTTTTCCGGTGCAATTTCTGACAGGTAGATTGGCGCAGTGTAAGACGCGACGCCGACCGCCAGACCCAGCAGGACGCGGGCAATAATCAGAATTTCTGTGTTTGGCGCGAAGGCTGAACACAGGGAACCGGCAACGAACAGGATCGCGCCAATCATCAGGCTGTACTTACGGCCAATGCGGAAGTTCATCCAGCCACTGCCGACAGCACCGACGGCGGCACCAAACATCATGGAGCTGACCACCCATTCCTGCTGGTGGCTGGTGATTTGAAAATCATGGCTGATAAACGGAAGGGCACCAGCGATGACGCCGATATCTAAGCCGAACAACAGTCCGGCCAGCGCAGCGAGAAAACACACAAAGAAAGTGACGCTTTTGTTCGAGCGTTTTCCTTTGGTCGAAGTTGAGTTGTTCATCCGGTCTCCAAAATAATGCAATCGTTTTGAGTTTGTAATAATGCTTAGGTTGTTATGTTATTTACCCTGTACACAGCTTAACGTGAACCCGGTCACAGTGTTGTAATCGTTTACACTTATAGGTGTCATCGGGAATGTTGTTCGGTAAGGGTTTCAATGAGATATGCAGCAGGGAAGGGGCTTTCATGCAGAGTAATAGCCCATAAATTGATTTATATCAATCAAAATTATGTGACACATTTTTAATCATAAAAATAATCTATTAATTTATAACAAGTTATTATCTGTAACCGTTTTCACATGTCTTTAAAAATCAGATTCCATCCCTATTCATTCCGCGCTAATCCCCTAAAAACAGGCAATAAAAAACCCCGCCGCAAGGACAGGGTTTCAGTGCAGAACAGTCTGAAAAACTTATTTCAGGCCGGCAGCTTCGCGCAGCTGAGCCGCTTTGTCGGTTTTTTCCCATGGGAAATGTTCGCGACCAAAGTGACCGTATGCAGCGGTTTCTTTGTAGATCGGGTGCAGCAGATCCATCATCTGAATCAGGCCGTATGGACGCAGGTCGAAGAACTCGCGCACAAGCAGGGTCAGCTGTTCGTTAGAAACTTTACCCGTACCGAAGGTTTCCACCATGATGGAAGTCGGTTCAGCCACGCCAATGGCGTAAGACACCTGGATTTCACAACGGTCAGCCAGACCGGCTGCCACGATGTTTTTCGCCACATAACGTGCAGCGTAAGCAGCAGAGCGGTCAACTTTCGACGGATCTTTACCTGAGAATGCACCGCCGCCGTGACGGGCCATGCCGCCGTAGGTATCAACGATGATTTTACGTCCGGTCAGACCGCAGTCGCCCATCGGGCCACCGATAACGAAACGGCCAGTCGGGTTGATGTGGTATTTGGTGCTGGCGTTCAGCCATTCTGCTGGCAGTACAGGTTTGATGATTTCTTCCATCACCGCTTCCTGCAAATCTTTCAGCGCAATGTCTTCAGCGTGCTGAGTGGACAGCACAACGGCATCGATGCCAACGATTTTGCCTTCGTCATACTGGAAAGTGACCTGGCTTTTCGCATCAGGACGCAGCCATGGCAGGGTGCCTGATTTACGTACTTCAGCCTGACGCTGCACCAGACGGTGTGCGTAAGTGATTGGAGCTGGCATCAGAACGCTGGTTTCGTTGGTAGCGTAACCAAACATCAGACCCTGGTCGCCCGCGCCTTGTTCCAGCGGGTCAGTGCGGTCAACGCCCTGATTGATGTCCGGAGATTGCTTACCAATAGCGCTCAGTACGGCACAAGAGTTGGCATCGAAACCCATGTCAGAATGGATATAGCCAATTTCGCGAACGGTCTGACGCGTGATTTCTTCAACGTCGACCCATGCGCTAGTGGTGATTTCACCGCCAACCAGGACCATGCCGGTTTTGACATAAGTTTCACATGCAACACGTGCTTTCGGGTCTTGCTCTAAAATTGCGTCCAGTACGGCGTCAGAAATCTGGTCTGCAATTTTATCTGGATGTCCTTCTGAAACAGATTCGGACGTGAAGAGGTGTTTAGCCATTATGTTCTTTACCTTACATACGACGGGTTAGATATCACTGCATAGCACCGGGGAGACGGGCAGATGAGGAGCTTAGCTCGTCATTGTCACAATGCGTCCTGCATGTCCCCATTAGGCAAAGCCTTAAAGCAGTTTGCGCATTAATCCCTAAAATTGCTACGGACGGATTAACATCTGGACGGCTATTTTAGGATAGCACCTGTGTTGAAAGCCAGTCATTTTTGTGGCGAACATGGCGTTATTGTGCGGGTTTGCAGTGATATTCACGCATAGAAACAATCCTGACGTCATTTTCATTTTGCAATTTCAGCAGGTTGCCGGTATAAACGGCGCGCGCTGTACACATTTATAGAGACTGTAGATCCCAGCGTATTCCAGTGATTACTGTTTTCTCAGCTCGAATGCCCGCGGGTGATGCGTGGCACGTGTGGAGGTGGTTAGGTTAATGACCCACTTTTTACCGGTTGTTACATTTCAACAGCATCCCCTGCAGCCTTTAATGCGCCTTGCAGCACTTCTTTCAGAGAAATGTCTGCCCTCTCTGCGATGTTACAGACAGCCTGACTACAGACAGGTCAGTCGCCGACATCTGTACGCTACTCAGTAAAACCGGGATCGTATTCCCGACATATAACTGATGTAGCCTGCGACCTCCGGGGTGATTTCCCCTGATTTCTTCCGACTCGTTACACGGAGTCTAAAAACGTGTTTTACAATGATATGAGTGAAAAACAGTCCCATGGCTGTGGCTCGCAGGGTTTTATCCTGTCTGAAAGCCAGCCTTGCGGGTTGTTCTCACCTGTTGTTACTGCGATAGTGGCTGGCCATGTTGTCAGTATAGAAAGAGGATTTACCTATGTCTGATGACATCCAGTCCCACCGTCCGTCACAACCGGGCGATACTGTTTCTTTGCGCTCCATGCAGGAGGTTGCCGTGAACGATCGTGATGCCAGCAAAATGCTGCGCACTTACAACGTTGCCTATTGGGGTAACAACTATTTTGACGTCAATGAACTGGGCCACATCAGTGTTTGCCCGGATCCTGACGAGCCTTCTGCCCGTGTCGATTTGGCGCAATTGGTGAAAGACATGCGCGAGCAGGACGGTCAGCGTCTGCCCGCTTTGTTCTGTTTCCCACAAATTCTGCAACACCGTCTGCGTTCGATTAACGGCGCCTTCAAGCGCGCGCGTGAATCGTTCGGTTATGAGGGTGATTACTTCCTGGTTTATCCGATCAAGGTTAACCAGCATCGCCGCGTCATTGAATCTCTGGTCGAGTCCGGCGAACCGCTGGGCCTGGAAGCGGGTTCAAAAGCGGAACTGATGGCGGTTCTGGCTCACGCCGGAATGACCCGTTCTGTTATCGTTTGTAACGGTTATAAAGACCGCGAATATATTCGTCTGGCGCTGATCGGCGAGAAACTCGGTCACAAGGTTTATCTGGTTATCGAGAAAATGACCGAGATTAAACTGGTGCTGGAAGAAGCTGAACGTCTGAACGTCATCCCGCGTCTGGGCGTGCGTGCGCGTCTGTCCTCACAAGGCTCCGGCAAATGGCAGTCCAGCGGTGGCGAAAAGTCCAAGTTTGGTCTGGCGGCGTCTCAGGTTCTGCAACTGGTGGAAATGCTGCGTGAAGCCGGACGTCTGGAAAGCCTGCAACTGCTGCACTTCCATCTGGGTTCACAACTGGCGAATATCCGCGATATCTCGACTGGTGTGCGGGAGTCGGCGCGCTTCTACGTTGAACTGCACAAGCTTGGCGTCAACATTCAGTGCTTCGACGTCGGCGGCGGTCTGGGTGTGGATTACGAAGGCACCCGTTCGCAGTCTGACTGTTCGGTGAACTACGGCCTGAACGAATACGCCAACAACGTCATCTGGGGTATTGGCGACGCCTGTAATGAACATGGTTTGCCGCATCCGACGGTGATTACCGAGTCTGGCCGTGCTGTAACCGCGCACCACACAGTTCTGGTTTCCAACGTGATTGGCGTTGAGCGCAACGAGTTCAAAGAGCCGGTTGCGCCGGAAGATGATGCACCACGTGCGCTGGGCAGCATGTGGGATACCTGGAACGAAATGCACGATCCGGAAAACCGTCGCTCACTGCGCGAATGGTTGCACGACAGCCAGATGGACTTGCACGACGTCCATTCGGCCTATGCACACGGTATTCTGGATCTGACTCAGCGCGCCTGGGCGGAAGATATCTACCTGAATATCTGTAATAAAATTCAGGATCAGCTGGATCCAAGCAACCGCGCGCACCGTCCGATTATCGACGAATTGCAGGAACGTATGGCCGATAAGCTGTACGTGAACTTTTCGTTGTTCCAGTCCATGCCGGATGCGTGGGGTATCGATCAGCTGTTCCCGGTTCTGCCGCTCGAAGGGCTGGACAAACCGCCGGTTGGCCGTGCGGTGCTGCTGGATATTACCTGTGATTCCGACGGGACTATCGATCACTACATCGACGGTGACGGTGTGGCGACCACAATGCCGATGCCTCCGTATGATCCTGAGAACCCGCCGGTGCTGGGCTTCTTCATGGTTGGCGCGTATCAGGAAATTCTCGGCAACATGCACAACCTGTTCGGCGATACCGCGGCAGTGGACGTGTTTGTGTTCCCTGACGGCAGCATAGAAGTGCAGCAGTCTGACGAAGGCGACACCGTGGCCGATATGCTCGAATACGTGCAGCTTGACCCGAATGTGTTGCTGACCCGCTTCCGCGATCAGGTAAAAGAAACCGATCTGGATGCGGAACTGCAGGCGCAGTTTGTGGAAGAGTTTGAATCCGGTTTATACGGTTATACGTATCTGGAAGAAGACGAATAAGGGCGCCGGTTTTCGGCTCTGAATGAAAGATAAAATAAAGGCACCTTCGGGTGCCTTTATTATTTAGGTTGTGAATATTCTATTTTTGAGGATATAAATAACGAATTTGTTCTCGCGATTATTTATCTTCGGCGATACGCTTTTTAATATTATCTGCGCGCTCCTGAGAAGGCGGGTGAGAGCTGAATAAACTCTTCTCACTGCCACCGCTCATTTTTGCCAGTTTCTCAAAGGCAGTAACCAGCCCTTTGGTCGGCAGGCCGCGTTTTTTCAGCAAGTCGTAGGAATAATTATCAGCGTCAGATTCCTGTTTCTGAGAGAACTGCGCGTTAATCAGGTCTTCACCCAGATCGGCCAGCTGTGTGCTGGAAAGCTGTCCGGCAATGCCACCGGCTGCGCCCGCTGCATTGTGCGCGGCGGAAGTGCTGTATGCCACCTGCATGGCTTTTTTGCTGTGACCCAGGGCGACGTGACCTATTTCGTGGCCCAGTACGCCTTCGACTTCATCGTCGGTCATCATGTCCATCAGGCCGCTGTAAACGCGGATACAGCCGTTCGCCATCGCCCAGGCGTTGACGTCGCTGGTGAGATAGACTTTGTAGTTAGCCTGCCGGCCATTGATGTCGTTACCGAGGTTTTTGGCAATTTTATTCAGGCGTTTTGTGTATTTGCTTTTTGATGAAGCAATTTGGGATTCGGCATCCAGCGCTTTACAGGAACCTTCCGTCATATTGATGACATCCTGATCGGTCAGCGTGGCCGCTTTGTAAGCATCTGAACCCGATTTCATTAAGGCATCGGTATTGAGCGCGCCGTTTTGGCAACCACTTAATAATACGGTGATCCCGAACGCAATTGCAGTTATGCGAAAATTCATAATCCATCTTCCTTTGATAGTTAAATTAAACAAAAACGCAGGAAGAATAACGAAACGTTTTTACTTAGCGAGGAAAAGTCTTCATGGAGGGTTATTTTCAGATTTTGTGCGGTATTTATTTCTGAATAATGGATTTTTAATGAAATTAGGAAGCTTCACTTATACAGGTAATAAAAAGATGCACCCCTTAGCGGGCGCATCTTTATATATGAAGGAATTAATTACCGGCAGCTATGCGATCGCGGATATGTTTGGCACGCGCTTCGGATGACGGGTGATCGTCAAACCAGCCAATGCTGCTTCCCTGATCCAGTTTTGCCAGTTTTTCAAAACTGGTCGCCAGCCCAGTCGGATCTATCCCGCGTTTTTTCAGCAGATCAAACGAGTAATCATCGGCTTCGGATTCCTGTTTCTGAGAGAACTGCGCGTTAACATATTTCTCACCGAGATCGGCCAGCTGCGATTGCGAAAGCGTGGTGCTGACGCCGCCCAGTGACGCCACCGCCGTCCGTGCCGCCGTGGCGCTGTAGGCAACCTGCATCGCTTTACGGGTATGCCCCAGCGCGACGTGACCCATTTCGTGGCCGAGTACGCCTTCGACTTCGTTATCGTTCATCATATCCATCAGGCCGCTGTACACGCGGATACAGCCGTTCGCCATCGCCCAGGCGTTGACGTCCTTGGTCAGGTACACCTTATAGTTGGCTGGCGTGCCATTGATGTTGTCCCCCAGCGCTGCCGAGATTTTTTTCAGACGTTGCGCGTATTCGCTGCTTTCTGGTGCTATTTGCGCTTTTTTATCCATTTCTTCGCAGGACTGAACACTCAGGGTTTTTACATCGGCGTCGCTCAGTGTATAAGCCTGATAAGCCTGCGCGCCGGATTGCATTAAGGTATCGGTATTAAGGGTTGAACAACCGCTGACCAGTGCGGCCGCGCAAAGACTCAGCAAAACGGGGTGGAATTTCATCAGTTTGGGTTCCCGGAGAACGTTAATAATAAAGTCAGTACAGCCTCAAAAAAGCGCTGATTGTAAGAATAGCGTTAAGATAGGTTTTTGGGATCGCCCGATCTATAGTGTAAGTCTGAAAAAACGCACTGATTTAAAAGCGAATTCTGTGAACTTAGTCACGAGAGTGATTAAGGATTGCCGTTTTAATGCCGAGTCTGAGAAAATGACTTTCTTGACTGCTTTTTTAATCCGACCTGGAGTAGAACATGTCCTCTCGTAAAGAGCTTGCGAACGCTATCCGCGCACTTAGTATGGACGCCGTGCAGAAAGCGAATTCCGGCCACCCTGGCGCCCCTATGGGCATGGCAGACATTGCCGAAGTCTTGTGGCGTGATTACCTGAACCACAACCCGTCAAACCCGAACTGGGCTGACCGCGACCGCTTCGTGCTGTCCAATGGCCATGGTTCCATGCTGATTTATAGCCTGCTTCACCTCACCGGTTATGACCTGCCAATCAGCGAGCTGGCGAATTTCCGTCAGTTGCATTCTAAAACTCCGGGTCACCCGGAATACGGTTATACCCCTGGCGTAGAAACCACCACTGGCCCGCTGGGTCAGGGCATTGCGAATGCAGTGGGTATGGCGATCGCAGAACGTACGCTGGGCGCGCAGTTCAACAAACCAGGCCATGACATCGTCGATCACCAGACTTACGCGTTCCTGGGCGACGGCTGCATGATGGAAGGCATTTCTCACGAAGTGTGTTCTCTGGCCGGTACCATGAAACTCGGCAAACTGACCGCGTTTTATGATGACAACGGCATCTCCATCGACGGCCACGTAGAAGGCTGGTTCACCGATGATACCGCTAAACGTTTCGAAGCTTACGGCTGGCACGTTGTGCGTGGTGTTGATGGCCATAATCCTGACGCCATCAAAGCGGCTATCGAAGAAGCACATAAAGTGACTGATAAGCCATCGCTGCTGATGTGCAAAACCGTGATCGGTTTCGGTTCACCGAACAAAGCCGGGACTCACGATGTCCACGGTGCTGCACTGGGTGCTGCTGAAGTGGCGGCAACCCGTGAAGCGCTGGGCTGGAAATACGCTGCCTTCGAAATTCCGCAAGATATTTATGCTCAGTGGGATGCTAAAGAAGCGGGCCAGGCGAAAGAAGCGGCATGGAACGACAAGTTTGATGCTTACGCCAAGGCACACCCTGAGCTGGCAAAAGAGTTCAAACGTCGTGTGAACGGCGAGCTGCCAGCCAACTGGGAAGCAGAAGCACAGAAATTTATCGAAGAACTGCAGGCTAAACCTGCCAACATCGCCAGCCGTAAAGCATCACAAAACGCGCTGGAAGCTTTTGGTAAAGTGTTGCCGGAATTCCTGGGCGGCTCTGCCGACCTGGCGCCAAGCAACCTGACCATGTGGTCCGGTTCTAAGTCTATTGGCGACGATCAGGCGGGTAACTACATCCATTACGGTGTGCGTGAATTCGGCATGACCGCGATCACCAACGGTATCGCGCTGCACGGCGGTTTCCTGCCGTACTCTGCGACCTTCCTGATGTTCGTGGAATACGCACGTAACGCCGTGCGTATGGCTGCGCTGATGAAAATCCGCAACGTGTTCGTGTACACCCATGACTCTATCGGCCTGGGCGAAGACGGCCCGACGCACCAGCCGGTTGAGCAAATTGCCAGCCTGCGCGTGACGCCAAACATGAGCACCTGGCGTCCTGCGGATCAGGTTGAATCTGCTGTGGCATGGAAATACGCGATTGAGCGTAACGACGGCCCGGTGACTCTGATCTTCTCCCGCCAGAACCTGACTCAGCAACCACGTACCGCTGAGCAATTAGCCAACGTGGCGCGCGGTGGTTATGTGCTGAAAGATTGCGACGGTACGCCGGAAGTCATCCTGATTGCGACCGGTTCTGAAGTCGGTATCACTGTAGAAGCGGCTGATAAACTGGCGGCTGCGGGCACTAAAGTGCGCGTGGTTTCCATGCCTTCAACTGACGCCTTTGACAAACAGGACGCGGCTTACCGTGAATCTGTGTTGCCGAAAGCCGTTTCTGCACGTGTTGCAGTTGAAGCAGGTATCGCGGATTACTGGTTCAAATACGTTGGCCTGAATGGCGCGATCGTTGGTATGCACAGCTTCGGCGAATCTGCTCCGGCAGACCTGCTGTTCAAAGAATTTGGTTTCACTGTAGATAACGTTGTTGCTCAGGCACAGGCGTTGCTGAAGTAATCCGGTTTTCTTAACGCTGCTTAAAAGCACCTTCGGGTGCTTTTTTTTCGTCGGCAATTTTATGCGCAGGTTCTCAGTTTCGCGCGAAATGACGCAGGTCAAACCCTTCGGGTGCCGACTCCGCTAAACTCCCTGCATTCTGATGCTGTTTCAAACCGTCGGTTTTTGAGAAAAATCACTGTTGAAAAGGTGATGAAAAAGTAAAATCACTGTGAATACACAGAATTGGCTGGCGTTTTTTTAAGCGTTCAGCGCGATTAATGCCTCAGTGTTTTACGAATTATTCCTTTTATTCATCGTTTGGTTTATTCTCAGCTGAACCGTTTCAGTCGGGCTATTTGAGCTTAACATCGTCACCAGGTTGTTATCGTGACTGAAACTGAGATTTTTCTGCCGTACGCATTGTGCTGACAGATGACGATGGTGATTCACCGTAAACGCACGCTGCATTACTATAGGTGTTACTGATATTGAGTAACAACCGTGTAACAGGGAGATGTATGCCAATACGTATTGCAATTAATGGCTTTGGTCGCATTGGCCGTAGCGTATTGCGCGCGTTATACGAATCCGGGCGTCGTGCGGAAATCTCCGTTATTGCCATCAATGAAATCGCCAGCCCTGAAGGCATGGCACATCTGCTCAAATACGACTCCAGCCACGGGCGCTTCGCCTGGGATGTCCGCCAGGAAGGGGAAAACCTTTACGTCGGCGATGACTCCATCCGTTTACTTCATCAGTCTGATGCCAGCCAGTTGCCATGGGGCGAACTGAGTATTGACGTCGTGCTCGATTGCACCGGCGTTTATGGCAGCCGTGAAGACGGTGAAGCTCAGCTCGCGGCCGGTGCCAAAAAAATTCTGTTCGCGCATCCCGGCGGTCATGATCTTGACGCCACGGTGGTTTACGGTGTGAACCACGATTTGCTCGAACGCCAGCACCGCATTGTGTCCAATGCGTCCTGCACCACCAACTGTATTATCCCTGTGATCAAGCTGCTCGACGATGCCTTTGGCATTGAGTCGGGCACGGTAACGACCATCCATTCTTCGATGAATGACCAGCCGGTCATTGATGCGTACCACGCAGATTTACGCCGTACGCGCGCGGCCAGTCAGTCCATTATTCCGGTCGATACCAAACTGGCCGCAGGGATCACGCGCATCATGCCCAAATTCTGCGATCGCTTTGAAGCTATCTCAGTGCGTGTGCCGACCATCAATGTCACAGCCATTGATTTGAGCGTATTTGTCGAGGGTTCCGTGACGGTAGACGAGGTGAACCAGCTGCTGCAAAAGGCCGCAACGGGCGCTTTTCGTGGTATAGTTGACTATACCGAACTACCATTAGTCTCGACAGATTTTAACCATGATCCCCACAGCGCCATCGTCGATGGAACGCAGACGCGGGTAAGTGGACAGCACCTGATAAAAACACTGGTCTGGTGCGATAACGAGTGGGGTTTTGCCAACCGAATGTTGGATACAACATTGGCAATGTCCGCTAGCGGTTTCTAGTACGGCTGTTCCGGCCTTCTGGCCGAAATTGCCTTCAAGCAACTTTAAAGAGAATCAACGAGAGGATTCACCATGTCTGTTATTAAGATGAGCGATCTGGATTTAGCGGGTAAACGCGTACTGATCCGTGCCGATCTGAACGTGCCAGTTAAAGATGGCAAAGTAACGTCAGATGCACGTATCCGCGCTTCTTTGCCAACCATCGAAATTGCCCTGAAACAAGGCGCACGCGTGATGGTTACCTCGCATCTGGGTCGTCCGACTGAAGGCGAATATAACGAAGAGTTTTCTCTGCTGCCGGTTGTTAACTACCTGAAAGAACATCTGAAATCTCCAGTGCGTCTGGCGAAAGATTACCTTGATGGCGTTGAAGTTGCAGAAGGCGAGCTGGTTGTTCTGGAAAACGTTCGCTTCAACAAAGGCGAAAAGAAAGACGACGAAGCCCTGTCCAAAAAATATGCTGCTCTGTGTGACATCTATGTGATGGACGCCTTCGGTACTGCGCACCGCGCACAAGCTTCTACTCACGGCGTGGGCAAATTTGCACCAATCGCCTGTGCCGGTCCGCTGCTGTCTGCAGAACTGGAAGCACTGGGTAAAGCGCTGGGTAACCCGGCTCGTCCGATGGTGGCTATCGTTGGCGGTTCTAAAGTTTCTACCAAACTGACCGTTCTGGATTCCCTGTCCAAAATCGCTGACCAGCTGATCGTTGGTGGCGGTATCGCGAACACCTTCGTCGCTGCTCAAGGCAACAACGTCGGTAAATCCCTGTACGAAGCAGATCTGGTCGGTACCGCAAGCAAATTGCTGGAAACCTGCGACATTCCAGTTCCTACAGATGTTCGCGTGGCGACTGAGTTCTCCGAAACGGCTACCGCGACGGTGAAGTCTGTAAAAGACATCAAAGATGACGAACAAATTCTCGACATGGGCGATGAGTCTGCATACCGCCTGGCTGAGATCATTAAAAACGCTAAAACCATTCTGTGGAATGGTCCTGTAGGCGTGTTCGAGTTCCCTAACTTCCGTAAAGGGACCGAAATTGTGGCGCAGGCTATTGCTGACAGCGATGCATTCTCTATCGCAGGCGGCGGCGACACTCTGGCGGCTATCGACCTGTTCGGTATCGCTGACAAAATTTCCTATATCTCCACTGGCGGTGGCGCATTCCTGGAATTCGTTGAAGGGAAAGCACTGCCAGCGGTTGTGATGCTGGAAGAGCGTGCTAAGAAGTAATGAACCCTGAGCGGGGAGCCAGCGGCTTCCTGTTCTTCTTTGCCGCGCGAGGGGCTGCACAGTGGAACTCGCGCGACATAGCAAACCGATTCAATCCATCTACGGCCGACGAATACAGGACAAAGAACTATGTCTAAAATTTTTGATTTCGTAAAACCAGGCGTTATCACTGGTGATGATGTACAGAAAGTTTTCGCTATTGCTAAAGAAAACAAATTTGCTCTGCCAGCGGTTAACTGCGTAGGCACCGACTCTATCAACGCCGTTCTCGAAGCTGCTGCGAAAGTCCGTTCACCGGTTATCGTTCAGTTCTCTAACGGTGGCGCTGCGTTCATCGCGGGTAAAGGCCTGAAAACTGACGTGCCACAAGGCGCGGCAATCCTGGGTGCAATCTCTGGCGCACATCACGTACACCAGATGGCAGAACATTACGGCGTGCCCGTTATCCTGCACACCGACCATTGCGCGAAAAAACTGCTGCCATGGATCGACGGTCTGCTGGACGCGGGTGAAGCTCACTACGCGAAAACCGGTAAGCCACTGTTCTCTTCCCATATGATCGACCTGTCTGAAGAGTCTCTGGAAGAAAACATCGAAATTTGCAGCAAGTACTTAGCTCGCATGGCAAAAATCGACATGACTCTGGAAATCGAACTGGGTTGCACCGGCGGTGAAGAAGATGGCGTGGACAACAGCCATATGGACGCATCTGCACTGTACACTCAGCCACAAGACGTTGATTACGCATACGAAAAACTGAACGCTATCAGCCCGCGTTTCACTATCGCTGCGTCATTCGGTAACGTACACGGTGTTTACAAACCAGGTAACGTTAAACTGACTCCAACGATCCTGCGTGATTCTCAGGAATACGTGTGCAAAAAACACAACCTGCCACACAACAGCCTGAACTTCGTATTCCACGGCGGTTCCGGTTCTACTGCAGCTGAAATCAAAGAATCTGTAGGCTACGGTGTTATCAAAATGAACATCGACACCGACACCCAGTGGGCTAACTGGGATGGTATCCTTCAGTTCTACAAGAAAAACGAAGCTTACCTGCAAGGTCAGTTGGGTAACCCGGAAGGCGCGGACAAACCTAACAAGAAATTCTATGACCCGCGCGTATGGCTGCGTGCTGCTCAGTCTTCCATGGTGACACGCCTGGAACTGGCATTCAAAGAACTGAACGCAATCGACGTACTGTAATTCTTACCCTTCCGGTGCTTGACCACCGGAATGTGAGGATAATCGTCAAAGGGGCTTCGGCCCCTTTTTTATTGCCTGTTTTCCAGACACAATAGCCCGTTACGTATTTGCGACCGCACCCCAAAGAGAGAGCCATGAAGCCAAAATCTGTCACCCTCGATGACGTCGCGCGTCAGGCGGGCGTTTCTTATCAGACTGTATCGCGTGTGCTGAATCAGGCGGCGCACGTCTCGGCAAAGACGCGGGATAAAGTCGAGCAGGCCATGGCGGCTTTAAACTACGTGCCGAATCGCGTTGCCCAGCAGCTGGCCGGGAAACAAAGTTATACGCTGGGGCTGGCGACTACCGAACTCGCCCTTCATGCGCCGTCCCAAATTGCTTCTGCAATGAAAACCCGCGCCAATCAGTTAGGTTTTAACGTTGTTATTTCGATGATTGATAACCTGAGCCTTTCTGCCTGCCGCACGGCGGTGAATGAGCTGATGTCTCAGCGCGTCGATGGCGTGCTGATTAACGTGCCGCTGTCAAACGATGATGCGGGCGTCATTGCACAGCTTTGCGGTGATTTACCGGTGCTGTTTCTGGATGTCGATCCGCAGGCTGACGTCTTTAAAATTCTGTTCGATCCGCATTGCGGGGCAGAGCAGGGCGTTGAACACCTTCTGGCGCTGGGGCATCAGAAAATTGCGGTGCTGACCGGCCCGCTGGAATCCATCTCTGCGCGGCTGCGTTACGAAGGCTGGCTGAGTACGCTGGCAAAGCACCAGATTACGCCCTGTGCCGTACAGCACGGTGACTGGAGCGCGGCTTCCGGCTATCAGCAGGCATTATTACTGCTCAACCAGCCGGTGCGGCCTACGGCGATCCTGATTGCCAATGATCAGATGGCGCTCGGTGTGTTACGTGCGGTGCATGAATTTGGCCTGCGCGTACCGGAACAGATTTCGGTGATCGGCTATGACGATACCGAAGACAGCGCGTTTTTCTTCCCGCCGCTGACTACCATCAAGCAAGATTTCCGTCTGCTCGGCCACGAGAGCGTCAAGCGGCTGGTTGACCATCTGCATCATCATGGCGATAAGCAGCAATTGTCGCTGTTATTGCCGACCTCTCTGGTGGAACGCCACACAACGTCGAAACCCGGTGAATCTGCCGTTTCTCAGGAAGCACTGTCGCAGGAACTTCTCCGCATCGCCCGCCAGCTCAGCCCGCGCTGATTTACTTTTTTTGCTTCTCCGGCGCGGGATCTGTGATCCGCGTCCCTTTCCCGCACTCCCTTGCTTTACTTAATTGCTCCCTTTACGCATGTTTATATTATTGTGAGCGCATAACAATTTGCATGAGGATTATTATGACATTATCAGCGGATGAAAAACTGTCGTCACTGGCCACCGTTCTGGGGCGCCGTGACTGGGAAAAACCATCATCAACGCAATATAACCGTCTTGCGGCGCACCCGCCTTTTAACAGCTGGCGGGAAAGTGAAGAAGCCAGACGAAATCAAGGTTCCCCTAATATTGTTTTCCTGAACGGGGAATGGAAATTCAGCTATTTTAACCGGCCAGAAGCCGTGCCCGAACAATGGCTGGAAGGTGACCTCGCGGATGCAGACAAGGTGCAGGTGCCATCTAACTGGCAGCTTGCAGGTTATGATGCGCCGATTTACACCAACGTTCAGTATCCCATCCCGGTTAATCCGCCGTTTGTGCCCGCAGAAAATCCTACAGGTTGTTACTCGCTCACAGTTTCTTTGGAGAAAGAATGGCTCAGCAGCGGACAGACCCGCATCGTGTTCAACGGCGTCAGTTCGGCGTTCTATCTGTGGTGCAATGGTCAGTGGATTGGTTATTCACAGGACAGCCGTTTACCGGCTGAATTCGATCTCAGCGACGTGCTTCATGCGGGTGAAAACCGGCTCGCGGTGATGGTGTTGCGCTGGAGCGACGGCAGCTATCTGGAAGATCAGGATATGTGGCGCATGAGCGGCATCTTCCGCGATGTCACATTGCTGCAGAAACCCCGGGAGCAGATCACGGATTACCAGGTGCGCACGCATCTGTTCCACGGTTTTACGCAGGCTGAACTGGAAGTGCAGGTCAGCGCGGCGGTACCTCAGGAAAGCGCGGCTGATTATCAGGTGCGCGTTCAGTTGTGGCAGGGCGATAAGCAGGTCGCAGAACATCAGCAGGCGCTTGGCAGTGAAATCATTGATGAACGCGGGGCGGCATATGATCGCACCACGCTGCGTCTGCCGGTCAGCCATCCTGCATTATGGAGTGCCGAACAGCCCGCTCTTTATCGCGCGGTGGTTTCCCTGATTTCTCCGGAAGGCCAGCTCATTGAAGCCGAAGCGTGCGACGTCGGTTTCCGTCAGGTGGAAATCAGCAACGGGCTGCTGAAAGTCAACGGACAGCCGGTCCTGATCCGCGGTACTAACCGTCACGAACATCATCCTGAAAATGGTCAGGTGATGGATGAAGCCACTATGCGCCGTGACATTGTGCTGATGAAACAGCACAACTTTAACGCCGTGCGCTGCTCGCATTATCCGAATCATCCGCTGTGGTACACACTTTGCGATGAATACGGCCTGTATGTGGTCGATGAAGCCAATATCGAAACCCACGGTATGCAGCCGATGAATCGTCTTTCAGACGATCCGGTGTGGTTCAACGCCTTCAGCGAGCGCGTCACCCGCATGGTTCAGCGTGACCGCAACCATCCCTGCATCATCATCTGGTCGCTGGGCAATGAATCCGGCCACGGTGCGAATCACGACGCGCTGTACCGCTGGATAAAATCTGTCGATCCGACGCGTCCGGTGCAGTATGAAGGCGGCGGTGCCAACAGCGCGGCGACCGACATCATTTGCCCGATGTATTCCCGCGTTGAGCAGGATCAGCCATTCCCGGCGGTACCCAAATGGTCGATTAAAAAGTGGATCAGTATGCCGGACGAAACGCGTCCGCTGATCCTCTGCGAATATGCCCATGCCATGGGCAACAGCTTCGGTGGTTTCGATAAATACTGGAAAGCCTTCCGCCAGTTCCCGCGTTTACAGGGCGGTTTCGTCTGGGACTGGGTCGATCAAAGTCTGCTGCGCACTGGCGAAGACGGCGAACGTTATATGGCCTACGGCGGTGATTTTGGCGATACGCCAAACGATCGTCAGTTCTGCATGAACGGACTGGTATTTGCCGACCGCACGCCGCATCCGTCGCTGTTTGAAGCGCAGCGTGCGCAGCAATTCTTCCAGTTCTCGCTCACCGGCACCTCACCGCTGACGATTGAAATTCAGAGCGAGTATCTGTTCCGCCAAAGTGATAACGAACAGCTGGTCTGGCGTATCGAGCGTGACGGCGAAGTCATTTCACAGGGCGAAACGGTGCTGAACATCGCGCCTGACGGCAAACAAGTGTTGGATCTGGGTGATATCCCGCAGGCAGAAGGCGATTTGTGGCTGAACGTCGCGATACACCAACCGCAGGCAACCGCGTGGTCCGAAGCGGGGCACCGCAGCGCCTGGGATCAATGGCAGCTGCCGCAACCGCTCAGCCTGCCGGTGCAGGAGAAAACCTCCACCAGCGCGCCGGTTCTGGATCGGCAGGGCGATATGATTTCTGTAGTCCACGGCGCGCAACGCTGGCTGTTCAGTCAGCAAACCGGACTACTGGAACAGTGGTTTGATGACAAAACGCCGCGCCTGCTTTCGGCGCTACGCGACCAGTTTGTCCGCGCGCCGGTGGATAACGATATAGGCGTCAGCGAAGTCACCAGAATCGATCCGAATGCGTGGGTGGAGCGCTGGAAAGCCGCCGGAATGTATCAGCTGGAATCGCGTCTGCTGAATATTTCCGCCGATCAGTTGCAGGATGGCGTGGTGATTACTACCACGCATGCATTTATGGCGGGTGAGGAAGTGCGTTTGCTGAGCCGCAAAAGTTTCCGCATCGATAATCAGGGTGAGTTGCATATCAGCGCCGACGTCAGTGTGGCGGCGAACGTGCCGTCGCCGGGGCGCATCGGCCTGACCTGTCAGCTGGCAGATATCGCGGAAAACGTCCGCTGGCTGGGGCTGGGGCCGCATGAAAACTATCCGGATCGTCGTCTGGCCGCGCAGCACGGGCGCTGGACATCGCCACTCGGCGATCTGTATACGCCGTACGTTTTCCCGACCGAAAACGGTTTGCGCGGTGGGACGCGTGAACTGGAATACGCCGGTTGGACATTGCAGGGTAATTTCCACTTTGGCCTGAGCCGCTTCAGCCTGCAACAGCTGATGGAAACCAGCCATCGTCACCTTTTGCGTGAAGAAGAGGGCACCTGGCTGAACATCGACGGCTTCCATATGGGCGTCGGTGGTGATGATTCGTGGAGCCCGAGCGTCAGCCCTGACTTCCTGCTGACTGCCGGCCAGTATCATTATTCATTCACCTGGAAACGTGCCTGACAGCCTGTGCCGCCGGGTCCATCTCCGGCGGCGAAATATTCAGACGTAAGGAAACTGCGTATGTATTACCTGAAAAATACTAACTTTTGGATGTTCGGGCTGTTCTTCTTCTTCTATTTTTTCATCATGGGTGCATATTTCCCGTTCTTCCCGATCTGGCTGCACGACATCAATCAGATCAGTAAAAGTGACACCGGAATAATATTTGCCAGCATTTCGCTGTTCTCCCTGCTTTTTCAGCCGGTGTTTGGTTTACTGGCCGATAAACTGGGGCTGAAAAAGCATTTGCTCTGGGTGATCACCGGTATGCTGGTTCTCTTCGCACCATTCTTTATTTACGTGTTCGGCCCGCTGCTGAAAATTAATATCTATCTCGGTTCGGTGGTCGGCGGGATTTATCTCGGCCTGATTTACAACGCCGGTGCGCCTGCGATTGAAGCGTATATCGAAAAAGTCAGCCGCCGCAGCAGCTTTGAATTTGGCCGTGCGCGGATGTTCGGTTGTGTCGGCTGGGCGCTGTGTGCGTCGGTGGTCGGCATCATGTTCACCATCAACAACGAATTTGTTTTCTGGCTCGGTTCCGGCTGTGCGGTCATTCTGGCAATCCTCTTGCTGATCGCCAAACCGGAAGTTACGCCTACCGCGCGCGTAGTTAATGAACTGGGCGCGAACACCAAACCGTTCAACCTGAAGATTGCCCTTGAGCTGCTCAAAGACCGCAAACTCTGGTTCCTGGCGCTTTACGTGATCGGCGTGTCCTGCACGTACGATGTCTTCGACCAGCAGTTCGCCAACTTCTTTACTTCGTTCTTTGATTCGTCGTCCGAAGGCACACGCGTTTTCGGCTATGTCACCACCATGGGCGAGTTGCTGAACGCCTGCATCATGTTCTTCGCACCGCTTATCGTGAACCGCATTGGCGGGAAAAATGCGCTGCTGCTGGCCGGAACGATTATGTCGATCCGCATCATCGGCTCGTCGTTTGCCTCATCGCCGCTGGAAGTCGTGGTGCTCAAAACGCTGCACATGTTTGAGGTGCCGTTCCTGATTGTCGGCTGCTTCAAATACATCACTTCAGTGTTTGAAGTGCGCTTCTCCGCGACGATTTATCTGGTGACGTTCTGCTTCTTCAAACAGGTGGCGACCATGTTTATGTCCGTCTTCGCCGGGAATATGTATGACCGTATCGGTTTCCACGGCACGTACCTGATCCTGGGATTAGTGGCGCTGACGTTCACCGTGATTTCGGCCTTCACGCTGAGCGGAAGAGGGCCGTTACAGGCTTTCAAAACGCCTGAAACGCTTAAGAACAGCCGCGTAAATTCCTAATCTGATAGCCTTTCTCAACGGGCGGTTGGCACTTCATCGCATTGTTAGTTAACCTTAAAGCACACTTGCTGCCCGCATCGTCGGGCAGCTTTGGTTTCTTGCAGCCCGACAGGGTGTAATTTTGGGGTACTTTAAATGGATGATTTGAACGTTGTAGGCAGCATTAATAATGCTGGCAACTGGTTGGTGAGAAACCAGGCCTTACTTCTGCATTATGCTGTGAACATTGTGGCGGCTATTTTCATTCTGATCGTCGGTCTGATAATCGCCCGCGTCGTTTCCGGCGGTGTCAGCCGTGTTCTGAAAGTTCGTGGTATTGATATCACGGTTTCTGATTTCCTTTCCGCTATGGTGCGTTACGCGATTATCGCCTTCACGCTGATTGCGGTTCTCGGACGCATCGGGGTACAAACCACGTCGGTGATTGCGGTTATCGGTGCCGCCGGTCTGGCCGTCGGTCTGGCGTTACAGGGCTCGCTGTCTAACTTCGCAGCTGGCGTGTTGTTGGTTATTTTCCGTCCGTTCCGTGCAGGTGAATATGTGGATCTCGGCGGCGTAGCCGGTACGGTGACGCACGTACAGATTTTCTCAACCACTCTGCGTACGCCGGACAACAAAATCATCGTCGTACCAAACGGTAAAATTATTGCCGGTAACATCATCAACAATTCACGCGAACCGACAAGCCGTATCGATATGACCATCGGCGTGGGTTATGACTCTGACATTGATCTGGTCAAATCGATCCTCACCGAGATCATCACTGCCGATCAGCGTGTGTTACAGGATAAAGGCGTCACCGTACGTCTGAACGAAATGGCCGCTTCTACCCTGAATTTCATCGTGTACGCATGGACCAGCAACGGTGATGCGCAGAACGTGAAATGGGATCTGCTGGAATCGTTCAAACGTGCGCTGGATAAAAACAATATCAATATTGCGTATCCGCAAATGGACGTTCATTTGTATCCGGCGGCCCCTGTCGTTGTGGATAAAAACGTACAGCCTGCGGAATAAAGTCGCGGCTTCTCAAAGGGCGCCTGCGGGCGCCTTTTTTGTGTCTGAAAAATGGGCTCCTCACAAATAAGTCAGGCTAATGACCGATTAGAAATATCCATTTCCTTTAATGACACCAAAGCCCTTACACTGCGCGCAATCTCTGCTATTAACTCTTTAAGGATATTCACGTGCTGGCTATTTTCCTGCAAGGACTGGCGATGAGCGCCGCAATGATTTTACCCCTCGGGCCGCAGAATGCGTTTGTGATGAATCAGGGCATTCGCCGCCAGTATCATCTGATGATTGCGTCTTTATGCGCGCTGAGCGATATCGTGCTGATTTGCGGCGGGATATTTGGCGGCAGCGCGCTGCTGAGCAAATCGCCGCTGTTATTAGCGCTGGTAAGTTGGGGCGGCGTGGCATTTCTGCTGTGGTATGGCTGGGGCGCGTTTCGCACGGCATTCAGCAAAAATCCTGAACTGGCACAGGCGGAAGTGGCGAAGCAAAGCCGCTGGAAGATTGTCGTCAGCATGCTGGCGGTGACCTGGCTCAACCCTCACGTTTATCTCGATACGTTCGTCGTATTGGGTAGTCTGGGCGGAAGCCTGAGCCACGACGAACGTTCGTGGTTTGCGCTCGGCGCGGTCAGTGCTTCTGTGCTGTGGTTCTTCGGGCTGGCCATTCTCGCGGCATTACTCGCGCCCTGGTTAAACACCGGGAAAGTGCAGCGCGTCATCAACTTTATTGTTGGCGTAATTATGTGGGGGATTGCCGTACAGCTGGCGCGTCAGACCGGCGTATTTTGAGTTTTTACCCGAAAACAGGTTTTTGTCACTAATCTTAGTTTCAGTTGTAACGGTTTATGCTACGGTTCTGCGGATTGATTGAATTAACTATTGCCAGATCTTTGATGATTAATGGAGGCACTGTGAAACTGAAAGCATTGGCTGTAGCAGCGATGTTGGGATTAGGGACTTTACCTTTAGCGTTGCACGCGGCAGAAGTTCCTGCCGGCCCGCACGTGGTGACATCAGGTACGGCAAGCGTTGACGCCACACCGGATATCGCGACGCTGGCCATTGAAGTGAGCGTATCGGCAAAAGATTCCGCGAGCGCCAAGAAACAAGCCGACGATCGTGTGGCGGAATATTTTGGTTTCCTGCAGAAAAACGGAATTGAAAAGAAAGACATCAATGCCGCGAATCTCAGCACACAGCCGGAATATAATTACCTGAAAGACGGCAGTTCAGAGCTGAAAGGCTACCGTGCGGTGCGTCAGGTTCAGGTGACATTGCGTCAGCTGGATAAATTGAACGATTTGCTGGATGGCGCATTAAAATCCGGCCTGAATGAAATCCGTTCTATCGAACTGGGTGTGGCAAATCCTGATCGTTTCCGTGACGAAGCGCGTCAGAAAGCCATTGATAACGCCACACAGCAGGCAAAATCTTTGGCAGAGGGCTTCCACACCAAACTGGGGCCGGTTTACAGCATTCGTTATCACGTCGCCAACTACCAGCCAATGCCGGTTGCGCGCATGTTTAAAGCCGCCGCCGCACCCACGCAAAATGATGCCGCTGAAACCTACGAACAGCAAAGCATTCACTTTGATGATCAGGTCGATGTGGTGTTCGAACTGCAGCCGCAGGCACCCGCACCAGCTCAGTAAATATGACGCCGTAATAATGAAAAACCCGCTCCGGCGGGTTTTTTGTTTTCTGCGGCGCTAAATCAGTCCTGACGCAACACCTGATGACCGTGTGCCAGCAGGGCATCGGTGACTTTACGCATCATGCGGCTTTCCGGCGCAAAGCGGTGCCAGTACAGCATCCGGCGCTGGAACAGGCCGGGCGTCAGGTCGATAAGCTCGCCGCTTTCCAGCTCTTTCTCGATTTGCAGATGCGGGATCATACAACAGGTCGTGCCCTGACGTGCCAGCTGCACAAAGGCTTCCGACGAGTTAACGATATGACACGGCACGCTGCCCGGTGACAAATCGAAGTTCTGTTGAAGGAACGCCTGGTGCATATCGTCGAGATGATCAAACGCAACCGCCGGCGCTTTCAGCAGCGCGGAACGGGTGACGCCGTTCGGGAAATACCGATCGGCAAACGGCTTGGAAGCGACAAACAGGTAATCCAGCGCGCCAAGTTGATCGACCAGACAGCTCGGAAGCGGCTGCGGCTGAATACTCACCGCGCCGACCACTTCACCGCGGCGCAGACGTTCCTGCGTCCGGGTTTCATCTTCAACCTGCAAATTCAGGCGGATAGGTGAATCGACCAGCACGGATTTCAGCGCCGGTAACAGCCAGGTTGCCAGGCTGTCGGCGTTAACCGCCAGCGAAAGCAGCAGCGGCGTATCGTTACTGTCGCTGTTACTGTCACTGCCGAGCCACTCTTCTTCCAGCAGTTCCACCTGATGTAACAGGGCCAGTAATTTCTGCCCCTGTTCCGTCGGACGAGGCGGCACGGTACGCACCAGCAGAGGCTGGCCGAACAAATTTTCCAGTTGTTTAATGCGCTGAGAGACCGCCGATTGGGTGATGCAAAGCTTTTGTGCGGCGCGCTCAAAACCGCGCTCACGGATCACCGCGTCCAGTGCCTGTAGCGTTCTATAGTCCGGGCGTTTCATCGGAGTTCTGTCCCTTGGATTTAATTTTATCCGAACACTATGCCACAGATTGTCAGGTTTTGTGGTGAGGAAAATCGGGGCGCTTACAACCCAATTGCACTTAATAAGTGTGATCTGGTCACGCTCTTGTCTGCCCAATCTGCCGGCACATGCTTTATAATCACCGACACTTTTCCGTATTCACGCCACTTACGTTATCAGACAGAGAAGCCATTATGACGCAGGAAGAATTGAAAAAAGCAGTCGGCTGGGCCGCACTGGATTACGTGACTCCGGGCACCATCGTCGGTGTCGGAACCGGATCCACCGCCGCCCATTTCATCGATGCACTGGGTTCGATCAAAGGTCAGATCGAGGGCGCCGTTTCCAGTTCTGACGCTTCAACGGCAAAACTGAAAAGCTTAGGCATTCACGTTTTCGACAGCAACGAAGTGGACTCGCTGGACGTTTACGTTGACGGCGCGGATGAAATCAACGGCTTCATGCAGATGATCAAAGGCGGCGGCGCTGCGCTGACCCGCGAAAAAATCATTGCCGCGATCGCCAAAAAATTCGTCTGTATTGTGGACGCGTCCAAACAGGTCGATGTGTTGGGTAAATTCCCGCTGCCGGTAGAAGTCATCCCGATGGCGCGTTCTTACGTTGCGCGTGAACTGGTGAAACTCGGTGGTCTGCCGGAATACCGCCAGAACGTTCTGACTGACAACGGCAATATCATTCTCGACGTCCATAATCTGAGTATTCTGGATGCCGTCGCGATGGAAAATAAGATCAACGGAATTGCGGGCGTGGTGACGGTCGGGCTGTTCGCCAACCGTGGCGCCGACGTTGCGCTGGTAGGCACTTCTGAAGGCGTAAAAACTGTCACGCTGAAGTAACCTATCAATAAGCAGAAGATCTGGCTGCTTTTGCTGAAAGCAGCCAGTCATCCCCCTGTCATAACACAATGTTATGAAGATGATAATTTTCTGAATGAATCATCTTTTCTTCAAAAGCCTGAATTTGGTGACTTATGTCACATTTCTCACTATCGCCTCCTGAACGTCTTGCTTTGTAAAATCTAACCAGCAGGAAATGCTGAAAACCAACAGGCGCGGTGAGCCTTCTGCTGTCTGGCAGGCAATCGTTTGTATTGATGATGGCGTATTTTTTGTTATGTTGACTGTGAGCAGTCACCTAGCAGTTCGAATTCAGCCAGAAAAAATATAGGGTCGGGAAATGGCAAAAGTATCACTTGAGAAAGACAAGATTAAATTTTTGTTAGTGGAAGGCGTCCACCAAAGTGCGGTTGATACACTCCGTGCCGCGGGTTACACCAATATTGAATTTCACAAAGGTGCTTTAGATACGGAATCGCTGAAAGAATCGATCCGTGATGCGCACTTTGTTGGACTCCGATCGCGTACTCAGCTGACCGAAGAAGTGTTCCAGGCAGCAGAAAAACTGGTGGCTGTAGGGTGTTTCTGTATCGGTACCAATCAGGTTGACCTGAAAGCGGCAACCCGTCGTGGTATTCCGGTCTTTAACGCACCGTTCTCTAATACCCGTTCCGTCGCCGAAATGGTGCTGGGCGAAATGCTGCTGATGATGCGTGGTATTCCTGAGGCCAACGCCAAAGCGCACCGCGGGATCTGGAACAAACTGGCCGTCGGCTCTTTTGAAGCGCGTGGTAAACGTCTGGGTATTGTCGGCTACGGCCACATCGGTACACAGTTAGGTATTCTGGCGGAAAGCCTGGGGATGCGCGTCTTCTATTACGACATCGAAAGCAAATTGCCGCTGGGTAATGCGCAGCCGATTGCGACTCTGGAAGAACTGCTCAGCACCAGCGACGTCGTGACCCTGCACGTTCCAGAAACGCCAGGCACCAAAAACATGATTTCCGAAGTGCAGCTGGCACAAATCAAACAGGGCGCATTGCTGATCAACGCCTCACGCGGCACGGTGATCGACATTCCTGCCCTGTGCAATGCGCTGCGCAGCAAACATCTGTCCGGTGCGGCTATCGACGTCTTCCCGGAAGAACCGGCGACCAACAGCGATCCGTTCAATTCTCCGCTGTGTGAATTCGACAACGTGCTGCTGACGCCACACATCGGCGGTTCTACCATGGAAGCGCAGGAAGGCATAGGCCTGGAAGTGGCGGGCAAACTGGCGAAATACTCTGACAACGGTTCGACTTTGTCCGCGGTTAACTTCCCGGAAGCCTCTTTGCCAGCGCATACCGAGAAAGCCAGCCGTTTGCTGCATATCCACGAAAACCGTCCGGGTGTGCTGACCAGCATCAACCAGATTTTCGCGGAGCAGGGCATCAACATTGCAGCACAGTATCTGCAAACCAGCCCGGAAGTCGGTTATGTGGTTATCGATGCTGAAACGGATGTCACAACGTTGAACACCGCGCTGCAACTGATGAAAGCGATTCCGGGCACGATCCGTGCGCGCTTGCTTTATTGAGAGATCTGCGCAGTAACAGATTATAAACCGCCGAAAGGCGGTTTTTTTATGCTATTTCCCGCAGACGGGAAGATCTTACCGGATGAGTCGTTTGCCAGATTGCTCAAGGCGTTGAGCCGATGACGGGCGCCATCTCAGGGCACTTCACGAAAATGTCATAAGTAAAAGAACAGGCTGACCAGACCACAGAGGATCAGTGAAGACAGGGTGATTTCGAACTGGAAGCGGCGCAGCATCATCCACAGTACCTCAGGATAAAAACTGGAGAAAAAAACACCCGGCGAACCGGGTGTAAATTTAGCATTTCAGGTAATTGCGAGTTAATACCTCACAAAGACTTCTTGGTAACTTCTTATGCTGCTGGGGTTGCTTTTGTAGCCGGAGCAGCTTTCTTAGCATGTTTCACGTGTTTTTTAGCAGCCTGCGCTTTCTGCGCTACCGGAGCTGCTTTCTTAGCATGTTTCACGTGTTTTTTAGCAGCCTGCGCTTTCTGAGCTACCGGAGCAGCTTTCTTAGC
>NZ_JAEMGT010000257.1:0-1362 GCF_017655185.1 Rahnella sp. ChDrAdgB13
GCGTTGATTGATGAATGTCTGAATGAATGGGTGGCCAGTGCCAGACCTGAAATCCACTCGATCATCAGTCGAGCGTTCTCCACCGACAAAGAAGGCGATATTAATACCAGCGCGGTGCTGGCTCTACGTCGCCATGATATTAAGGATGAACGCTGGCAGCGTGCAATGCAGGCCATCGGGGAAGCTATTCAGGTTGTTGGTAGTCGCTCTTATATCCGCGTTTATAAGCGCGTCGGTGATACCGACCAGTACGCGCCAATTCCATTAGATATTGCGGGGGTCTGAGATGCCGAGAATTGATGAACGGACGGCAAGAAATAACTATGCCACCTATGCGCTGGGCGCAACACGCGCCGAGCACCGCAGCGAGTATTCCAAGGCTGCAAGCCTGTGGGATAAGGCAATCAAAAGCAACTGCAGCGCGGCAAAGCTGTTCTGGGCAACCAAACGCGCAGAGTTCTGTGAGTCAGCGGCAAACATGGGCTGGAGGCATCCAAATGCACGCGAAGGAATTTAACGAACGTTATCCGGTCGGAAGTCACTTTGTTTATATGCCGAATCGCATCTTACGCGGTGGCCCGATAGTGAAAACGGTAGGTGTCGCACGGGATTCATCAGAAGCAACAGTCGTCGAAATTAATGTTAAGCCGTGGTTTGCGAATATTAAATCGCTCGACGCTGTGAACTGAATTTAAAACGTAATTAAACAACATTTAAATATGGCGTAAACCGTCAGGGGACTGCTTACGCCTGAAACTCACTAAGGAGTTATTTATGAGTAACCGCAACGAAGAGAAAATTAAGGCAGAAATCGAACGTACAGGGCAGCAATACCGGGTGTTAACCGCTTCCCAGAGTGAATTATATTCTGAGCTGAAAAAATGGTTTGAAGGTCGTATCAAAAATTTGAATACCGTTCTTGAGCATAAGGATGCCGATCTGAATTTTGGTGAAGGGCTTGAAATCAAAGCTGGGACAAATAAGGCAAAAGGCTTCCATGTCGGCATCATGATCGCACGCCATCTCCTCGGTGAGTTCCCTGAATTTCAGTTTGTTCGCGGTAGTGATCTTCATTGTGAAGATGAGGGTGGTGACAATGGCGATCACTAAAGAGCAATGGACGGGGATTGAAAATGCCCTTAAGCGTGGCCTTGTTATTAATTTCACCCATGATGGTCACGAAATCTTACTCCAGCGCGGCCTCATATCAGAAACAAAAGTGGCTTATGCCGTGTATATCGACGGTGACATTCCCCGCTTTTGGCTCAAAGACGACGAAGCTGGTTTTAACCCTCTGGTCGAAGTGTATTTCCGCAAGATTACCTATAAACCCTGGCAGAAATTCATTAACCAGATAAGCAA
>NZ_JAEMGT010000075.1:0-5341 GCF_017655185.1 Rahnella sp. ChDrAdgB13
TCTGATAGTGCAGGCATGGCAAGGGTTGGCGGGGGATCTTACACATTTACGCACGAATCCTTACGCCTAGCCTACAACCCAGCGGTGAGCCTTAAAATCCGTGTTTTTGATGGCTTCTGACTCATCCTTCCTTGACTGGATATGAGGTTCATAGCGACGACTTTTCAGATACGATCCCAGCCATTCCGCTTCATACCCTTTGTCCATGCACAGCCGGAGCCTTTTGCCCGGTCTGCCTGTCTGGAGGGCATCGAGCGTATCTGCAACCAGCTTTATGTCGTGCGTATTTGCCCCAGCGACAACCAGGGCAAGCGGAAGCCCGTTCGCATCAGTCATCAGACTGCGCTTTACGCCCTGTTTCCCCCGGTCTGTCGGGTTCCTGCCTGTTTTTTTGAGCCTGCCAGCGGTGATTTGGTCATACAGCCATCCATCGACAGCCACGACCAGTCAATCACGTCCAGTTGTTCGCAGGCAAGCAGTCCGTTCTGCCAGAAGCGTTCAAAAACTCCGGCATCCCGCCATTCCTGAAATCGGCGGTGAGCTGAGCTTGAAGAACATATTTCGGTGGCATTCAGGGCATTCCACTGGCAACCCGTTCTGAGCACAAAGAAAATAGCGTTCATTGCAGCACGATTATCAACCCGCTTGCGGTGCGTACCCAGCGGATGCTGTGTTTTATGTTCCGGGATGAGCGGCGCCATTTTCTCCCAGAGTTGATCACTAATCTGCCACTTGTTGTCCGCCATGTTTCACCCTCAGAAATTGCCATTGTGTATTAACTGACAATCCCTTTTGGGATAGGTTCTAAGCCATAGAGACTTACTAACAACGGTAACAATAAGTAGTAAGGAGAGACTCTGATCAGCATCATTTTGTGATGCTGATCAGGATTTAAATTGCGATATAAATCACAATGGCTGAGTTTTTTATGAACTCATCCGGGTGAACCGACTCTGACAATGTGGAGAATAATAAATTACAACATGTGAAAGGAGTCTGTATGTATCAGGTTGATTATAATAGTTATCGCTCCGTTAAAGGTTTTAATCGGCGCGTCCGTTTTCTGATAATGCATTATACCGCACTCGATTTTGAAAACTCGATTATTGCGCTAACAGATTCTTCGGTCAGCGCCCATTACCTTGTCCCGGACCCTTCAGATAGATCATATACAGGTGCCGGTTTTAAAGATATGCGCATTTTTAATCTGGTTGATGAGAATGAACGTGCATGGCATGCAGGGGTCAGTTCGTGGGCCGGCCGCAGTAATCTAAACGATACATCAATAGGAATTGAGACGGTTAATTTAGCTACCGATAATAACGGGGTATTTACATTTCCGCCCTATAATCCAGTCCAGATTGATGCAATCAAAGAACTGGCAATAAATATCCTTCAGCGCTATCCGGATATTACGCCCGTAAATGTTGTCGGACACAGTGATATTGCCCCCGGAAGAAAAAGTGACCCCGGTGCAGCTTTCCCATGGAAAGAGCTTTACGCAGCAGGCGTCGGGGCATGGTTTGATGAGGAAACAAAGCATAAATATATTGAGCAGTTTAGCCATTCGTTACCTTCGAAAGATGACGTGACCGGAATGCTGAAACAGTATGGCTACGACACTTCAGGTTCGGGAAGTGACGCCGGTTATGCTCAGTTAATCCGTGCATTCCAGCTGCATTTTCGTCCCTGTAATTACAGCGGTAAGCTGGATACTGAAACTGCCGCGATCCTTTATGCTCTTGTGGAAAAATACAAATAGGGAGATACAGATTATGAATGAATTTATTACGGGCGGGTGGAGCCAGTCACTGTCTGGCAGACCCCTTAAAGAATTCGACGTCATGATGTATGGCATGGTGACAAACCTTGACGGGCTGACAACAGGGACGCCGGCCAGCCCCGGCTGGAGTCCGGAAAAGCAGGATAAACCCGATAATACTCCCGATTTTAAAGGGAGGACGCTCTGGGTCTATGGTGGAGGTGGGTGCTCTCCTGAAGGAAAACCTTCAAATCAGGATGAAGTTTTGCGAATTGCTGAAGCCACAAAAAGCCGGGGCTGGGATGGCGTGGACTTTGATGATGAATGCAATATGAACACCGGTCTCGTCATTGAGGCAATGAAGCAGTTAAAAAAATGCCAGAAAGAAACCAGTTTTGGTTTTATTGCCGGATACTCTTACAATCATCCGGCTACAGATAACGGTAAAAAACTGAACGAAAAGGTTAAAAATCTCATCCAGTCAGGCCAGTGTGACCGGTTTATTCATTACTGTTATGCCTCAGCAATGTGGAGCAATGAGGACATTACCGGCAAAGTTATTCCCGCCCTGAAACGGACGTTAGAGCACGGTGCCGAAAACAAGAAATGCATTCTGGCCCTGACAACAAAGGGCATGACGGACTGGAATTTGAATTACTTCATCGATCAGGTGCTCGATTTTAATCTTGGGGGATTATTTATATGGAAATATGAAGATTTAAAAGATGAACATTATAAAATAATCAAAGACAGGTTGTGGAAATAAAAAATCAGATATGTGCATGATTCTAAAATAAGTGACCGCCATGGCGGCCACCATAATATTCACTCAGCAGAGTAAATAGTTTCCGCTATTCAATAAAACCCAGCTTAAACTGCGCTTTACCGGCCAGTGACACCAGTCCCGGGTTCTCCGGATAAGAAGCAAGTAGGGGTAAAAAGACGGCACCGCCAATGATACTCCGGCTGTCGGAATCTACCGGTCGTAGTCCCCATATATTCTGGTATGTCATCGGTACATTCTGTCCGTTAATGACCGTATTACCGGTATACAGCATGATATGCCCCGGAATGTATACAAGCGTGGTAAACGGCCTGCCATGCTCCGTGAGATAACGAAGCCGTGTGCTGGTGTCCTCCTGGCTAAGGTCGACAATCCGGGCTGCGGCCTTTATCTGTGCCGCTGAGTTTCTGGGAAGAAATATCCCAAAGGGCATCATGAGGCTGCGCATTTCTGCAGAGCAGTCATTATAGAAGTTATAATTTCCCCAGCCATAAGGCCTGCCGCTCATCGACTTCATCAGTACAGCTATATTTCCGGGTGTCATTTCCCATGGCATGGCGACAAACTCATCTTTCTGAAGTCTGACCTGGCGAATCTGTGCGCGGCCATCGCTTTTACGCACGGGCATAGTAACGTCAAAAAAGCCGGGCTGTCTATTCCTGAATGGCAGAATGGTTCCGGGACGTGCCGTAAAATAATACTGTCCTCCTTCATGGACGGAAACCGATTCTTTAATAAATGCGCCCAGGTTTTTATCTGCCAGCGTCAGCCATTCGGTAACAAACTGCTGATCCACCGCTGCAATATCTTCGCTGCGCACCCACCCGGTGACTGTGGGGGATAAAGCGTATTTCCAGCGCCTGTCGCGGCTGGCCGCCAGCACGTAGACGGGGGTGCCGGGACGGACAGATGACATCTGTAAATTGTCAAAAGGGTAGCCCTGACCGGCCTGACGGGGATCGTCATAAGCCGGATCGGCGGTCGGAAGAACCCTGACCAGCGTTTCCCTGACTGCAATTCCCCGTTCCGAAGGGCGATAAACACGGTCGACGCTGGTCGTCGCGTTATTCCTTACCTGCTGTTTCCAGCTGTCCGGGTGGATCCTGAAGTTCTCGCCCCAGGAAACACTTTGCGCCCCCAGATACTCACTGATACTGGCGTCACGGGCAGCTTCAGCTCCTTTAGTCAGGACTGATGCGATGTAATAAGGGTTCCAGGGAGACTTTTCGCCCGTCCCCATACCAAAATAACGGGATTTCAGGTCAGAAAAGTGGCGCTGCTGTGCAGCGGTATCCATAACGGGAACATGCCTGTCCGGGCCGGGAGGGAACCATTTATCAACGGACTGCGGGTAGTTTCCCAGCGGGAACAGCGATTTGGTCGGGTCGATATAGTCTGCCGGCACATGGCCGGCAGTCGCTACGTCATTTACCCCCGTCCTGTGCGGATCGGTGTGGCATGCCGATAACAGCAGGGGAACAATCAGGCAAAGAGGCTTTATTCCTTCCGGTATCGGGATTCTTTTCATACAGCAACTCCGGTAATGGGTGGGTCACTCAGCCTGCAATACGATGATGCCCGGCTTCGCGCGCATGTATTCCAGAAACGGCGAATCCACCACTTTTCTGTTGGCGGCCAGCGAGGAGGCATTCCTGAACCACACCTGCCCGTCGTGGCGGACCACGATACCCACATGCGAAACGTCCAGCCCTTCAAGCGGAGAGTAGACGCCGACATAATCCCCGGTTTTCAGACGGTCCAGCACCTGCTGACTGATGGTGTTTCCGGGAATGTAATTTATTTTACGAGGATGAATGCCCAGCCCCGGGATGTACTCCCCCCCGTCCGGTTTTCGGTTAAGCTGTTTGTCCGCCACGGCATAGTCAGGGCTGATATCTGGCGTGACGTCCCGGGCATTGCGTGGTGCGGTGGTGAACCAGTCGGAGAAGAAGTGCCGGCGGCTGAGGTAGTCAACGTTCCCCCCGGTGTAACGAACCTCTGTAAGATTATGCAGGAACGATTTCTTGTCATGGCTGCGGGTCAGGGCCTCCACGTAATCTGCCAGGGTAAAGCAGTCCACACCGTTGAAATTCACGACAAGCGCCTCGGGGGTACCGGCTCCGCCGATGAGCGTATCAGCCTGGTAAGACGTACCGAGAAAAGCTGATGACACGCGGCTGATAACTTCCCCGTGATTTTTACCTGAAGAAGGTATGACATCCGAGCGAATAATCTGGTTTACTTTTTCTGCCGTAACGCTGTCCATGATAGTCTGATATTTTTCTGGGCCGGGTGCGGCACAGGCCGTCAAATACGCCGACATAAATAAAACCGTCCATACTTTTACTTTCACAATCATCTTCCTTAAAGGTAAAAATCCCACCTGTACCTTTAAGGAAGATGATTGTAATAGATACAAAAAAGCGCTATCGGTTGATTCCTTGTTGAAAAATCAGGAACTGGAGGGTGCGGAATGTGAAGGCTATCACGCGATCTGACTCTCTTTCGTTTTTGCAGGGTTATCCTGTGGGGCTGAGCGCTCAGTGATGCCTGACTGCGAGTGGGTGTCGGAAATTTCGGCGGTTCCGGCGTAGAACCCCGTAATCTGAGTAAAGGAACCTACTCAGAAGAGACGCAGCGTTGTCAGGTAGATGCTGCCCGTTTCCGGACGATATATTTTGACGGGCATTACCCATTTCTCAGACAGAAAGATTGATACGTGACAGACGTGACAGACGTGACAAAATTTTGGCGGCTTGCCGCTTACAACCCCAATTAGGGGTTGTAAGCGGCAA
>NZ_JAEMGT010000076.1:0-4345 GCF_017655185.1 Rahnella sp. ChDrAdgB13
CGTAAGGATTGCCTGAGAAAGTCAGCGACGAGGGGAGCTTTTATCTAAATCCGATTTATTCAACAAAGCCCCCCACCTTTAAAGGTGATGGTCTGGACGAGATTATGGACGACTACAATAAGCGTTACGGCCAGGATTTTGATTTTGCCCGCCACGCGGCCTTTAAAAAAGATTTAGCCAAACGGCTTGCCCATAAAAAGCCTTACGAGCGCATTCATAACGAGCCTTCAAAGCAATTAGATTTACTGATTGTGGTGGATCAAATGCTCACTGGCTTTGACTCTAAATGGCTTAATACCTTGTATTTAGACAAGGTGGTTAAATACCAAAATATTATTCAGGCGTTCTCGCGCACCAATCGCTTGTTTGGTCCCGACAAACCCCACGGCATCATCCGTTATTACCGCTATCCACACACCATGGAGCAGCACATTAACGCTGCGGTAAAACTCTATTCCGGCGACAGACCTATCGGATTATTTGTTGACAGGCTAGAAAGCAATATTGAAGCCATGAATGAATTAGTGGCTGACATTACCGAGCTGTTCGTCAATGCGGGCGTTGAGAATTTTGAAAAGCTGCCAGACGATATAGAAGTCTGTGCCCAATTCGCAAAATTATTTAACACATTTAGCCAGCACTTAGAAGCAACTAAAGTACAAGGTTTGCATTGGGAGCAGTCGATCTATTCGTTTACTAAAAATAATGTAGAACATGATGTTACGCTGGCCATAGACGAACAAACATACCTTAGTCTGGTCCTGCGTTACAAAGAGTTGGCAGGAAAAAGTGATAGCAGTAGCGCAGGTGGCGACGATGTGCCTTTTGATATCAGTGGTTATTTAACTGAAATAGATACCGGTAAAATCGATGCCGACTACATGAATAGCCGCTTTGATAAATATTTAAAAGAGCTGAACTTACACCAAGACTCTGCGAGTATTGAAACCACCTTAAATGAGCTGCACAAGTCGTTTGCATCGCTCACCCAAACTGAGCAAAAGTACGCCAAGCTCTTCTTGCACGACTTGCAGCGCGGCGATGCGCAGTTACTTGAAGGCTATACTTTCAGAGACTACATCAACACCTACAAAGATAACGCTGAAAATGCGCAATTAAACGCCGTTGTTAATGCTCTTGGTTTAAATAAAGGACTGCTTATAGCATTAATGGCTGATAGTGTTAATGATAAGAATCTTAACGAGTTTGGTCGTTTCGACGCATTAAAAGATTCGGTAGATGAAGCGAAAGCCAAGGTCTATTTTGAAAAGCAAGATGGTGTAACCATACCTCTGTTTAAGCTGAATATTCGCATTGATCAGTTTTTAAAGCAGTTTATCTTTGCATAAACGGATGATTGCCCCCCCCTGAAAACAGTGCCATTCTAAACTGAAGAATCTGGTCTTTCCTTCATCTCATAAGCAGGCCGATGTACCATCGGCCCTTTGAGTATAATGTAATTAAGGGATTTTCCATTCCTAACATAAGTTATCAGTAATAATATTTGGCTCTATAAATTCGTATGTTTTAACATTAGGATAAGGACAAACAAAACGAACCTTATCATTTTTCGCATCACTATAGAAATAAAAGCCCATAATATCACTCTCAGGTAAAGTCTCTCTCATTACCATCAAAGGAAATATTTTTGTAACTGCTATATTTTCATGTGTCGTCAAATCACTATGCGCAAGATATAACTCCCCAGATATCATAGGCTTTGAAGTTTTGAATCGCGCAGTTTTGCTTGGGTTGAGTCCTAAACCTTTAAGAACCTCTACCTCATTCAAAAAAGCAGTACCATCAAACCTTGCTTGTATTGATTTTATAAGAGTAGTCGTTTCAAAAAAACTCCTGTGTTCAATTTGCATTGTTTTATTTAAACGCATAATAATATCTTTGGCTTCAGCTACAGCAGCGGCAGAAGGCAACCCTCTATGCGCAATATCATTTCGTAGTTTTGTGGCTTCACGAAGTAAAGTAATAACCTCATCACGACATATAAAACTTGCTATACTATCGTTAGAATCTAATACATTTTTATAATCACTAAGCCTGTTATATCCAAAAGCCATTGTGAGACTTAACAATTCTTTCTTTCGGTTATAAAACATTTCTTTTTGCGGTTTGCTTTGACCAAAAGCAACAGACAACAAGTATACTCCCAAATATTCAAAAAATTTAACAAATGACTCGCATCGGTCTCTTTCATTAAACTTAGATTCAGCCAACTCCCAAAGAATTGCTAAAGGAGTTGGTAACATTGATGAAAATTCTTGCTCATATCTACTTGCAACACTCAAATATGGCTGTAACTGCTCTTGAGCCGACTGGAAATCAGAAAATACAGAATTTTTGAGTAAAGACACTCGTGTTAATACGGCTTCACACTTATTCCAAAACTCTATCAATTTGGACTGACTTTCTATTGGAGGAAGAGAGAATCGAGTGTTTAACCACGCAGACAGAGATACATTTCTAAAGCCCCCATTAATAACCATAAAATTACTATCAAGCCAATCTACGCCTTCTTCTTGCTGTAAAAATATGTTATAAAAATCAGGAAGGAGTGTTTCGTTATGAAAATCAAAACGAGACAGATTGAGCATTTTCCTTTTTGCGTTCAAGCCGGAAAATTCGACTATTTTACCTGTATATTGTTCAAGAACATAAAGCCCATCATCGCTTAACCTAATAATTTCTTTAAAACGAACCTGCCGTCCTTGAAGTAACTTATCTCTAGAATGATTCTTTTGGAAAAGGGAATAAAAGTTAATCTCATAACCAACCACACCAACACCAAGATCTTTATTATCGCGTCTGTTAGCATTAATCCATGTGTCTGCAGCATGTGGCAAGACTTCGGTTTTGAAGTAATGCCCTATCAAGTCATCGGTAGCAATTGAAGGATTTAATGGTACATTTTCACTTTCACGCAGATCGCTATCCTGCTCGAACTCCACCACTTTGCCTTTGTATTCAAACGCACCGTACAACGGCTTAGCGGCTTCTTTCAGCACCTTTTTCACCACCGGTTCGGCAGCCGAATTTTTGGTGGTGATAGCGTCGATAAACTGTTTGTTCTCTTTGGTATCCAGCTCAACACCAACAGTCTTGAGTGCGCCTTTCAACGTGAGTTGGAACTCATTGAAATCGTCACTCACTAACGCTTTACCACCCGCGTTTGCCCCCAGCGCCGTCTGGATCTGCTGCACTTTCTCCATCAATGCACGTTGTGCAAGCCACACTTTACTATTCAGCAGATCTTTGATTTTATTCTCTTTAAGCTCAGAAAACTCCGCCTTGATAATGGAGTGGGCTTCCACTGCAAGCTCTGAGAAATCACCATAGTTATCGTTATTCCACTGTGCGGAGAACTCTTCATACAGACGTTCCATGGGTGCATTCAGCGGTTTGGTTGCAAAACGCAGCTTGGCAATGGCTTCATCGGTAACCTGTGCAGACAAACGTAGTGGGCGTTCGATGGTCAGCCGGCGGTAGCCAAAATCAGTGCTGTTAAAAATTTTGCTGGCGAAGGTTTTCGACGCTTCGGTTTTAGCGGTAGCAGATTGGCAGCCACGGTTTGATTTTTGCTCGGGTGCTTTCTCAAGCCCCAGCTCATCAAGAGAGGTGACACCCACCACTGCAAACTCACCGAAGGTGTGGGTGATAAGCTTGATATCGTCTTCACCCATCAAGTTACGCTTGGAGCCTAACGATTTGCGCATCTTGCCGCACAGATTAGTGCCATCAATTAGTTGGACTTTACCTTTGCGCTCCGGTGCTTTTTTATTCGACAGAATCCACACATAGGTTGCAATGCCGGTGTTGTAGAACATGTCAGTCGGCAACGCAATGATGCCTTCCAGCAAATCAGCTTCCAGAATATAACGGCGGATTTCGCTCTCACCGCTTCCCGCCCCGCCGGTAAACAGCGGTGAACCGTTGAGGATGATTCCGATACGCCCACCGTTGCTCACTAAATCATCGGCGTTACGGCTATCGCGCATTTTACTGATCAGATGCAGCAGGAACAGTAACGAACCGTCAGAGACACGCGGCAAACCGGGGCCAAAACGGCCATTGAACCCTTTTTGCTGATGTTCGTCTTTAATCTCGCCTTCAATCTTTTTCCAGTCCACACCAAACGGCGGGTTAGATAGCATATAGTCGAACTGGTCCAGCGGGAGCTGATCGTTGGAAAGCGTGTTCCCCAGTTTGATGCGGCTGACGTCTTGCCCTTTAATCAACATGTCAGCTTTACAGATGGCGTAAGACTCTGGGTTTAGCTCTTGGCCAAATGCACGCATCACCGCATTTGGATTCAGTTCGTGCACATATTCCA
>NZ_JAEMGT010000009.1:0-3139 GCF_017655185.1 Rahnella sp. ChDrAdgB13
CGGGTAACCGGCGCGCATGAAGATGACGCGATCCCCTGCTCTGTCGAAGCCCACGACGTGTACCACAACGCCTCGCCAATCCTTGTAACGCCTGTCCAGCTTTTGGATTTCTTCAGACATGCCGTCACCTTCTGGCCGCTCTGGCGGACGTAACCTACCCACCAGGCCGCGAACTGGTAGTTGCACGGCATCCAGCGGTTACCTATCATCACTTCGTACGAAAGAGAGCCAGCGGTACCGCCTGTTGCCACACAACGGATTTGCGGAACGCCAGCTTTTGTGAGTAAACTGTTCATGCGTTAATTGCTCCACACTGTTTAGTTAATGCACCCGACGCCTCAAGCTGCACACTTGGGGCGTCACCCTTTCCGGCCTTCCGTTTTTTTCTAAACAGTGCCAGCACAGCCCGAACTTCTGCATCACGCGCGGCTAAATGACGGCGGTGATATTTCATGATCTGCTCAGCTTCCGTCTCATCAATCACGCCATCTTCAAGCGATGACTGAATAATCATGTCTACGTGTCCACGATGAGCAGCAGTGCGCATGCTCTTACTGAACAGCTCAACCTGATCCAGTTCTTCCAGCTGCGGAACGTCCACGAACAGACCGCCACGACGCTGGGAAAAATACTCAGCCAGATAGCTGGTGCCGCTGATGTCTTCCATCGCCTCCAGCTCAACAATTTCGAAAAACCGGCAGCCGTTTTTTTCGTATAGATTGTTGTTGAACTGCGTTTCAGTCATTCCCAGAGCGCCAGCCATTGCAGACCGTCCGCCGGGATAGGCTTTACACATCGCTTTAACTACTGTTTTCAGGTCTACCATGATGCTTTTCCTTTGGTAGTTATGGCTGTGCGCCAGCGGTGTTAGTCTTTTCGTATTGAGTTGGGTCGTATTTCAAAACTCCACAAGTTATGCGCTCAATAACAAACGCCTGTTTTTCTGGGATGACATCTCCCCACCGGCACACTGCGGGGTGTGAAATCCCCAGAGCACTTGCTGTTTTGGAGATTCCCCCAAAATGCTTCACAACATCGGTTTTACGCATAATTCCTCCTAAATGATGGCGCCTTAAAGGTAACAAAAGGTACATCAAATAGCAAATAACAGTTACCTTGATAACAGGTAACATTGGTTACATGAAAAGTGAAATGAAAGATCGAATCCGCTCTCGACGCTTACAGCTCGATATAACGCAGCTCTCGCTAGCCAAAAAGCTCGGCATAAGCAGGGTTTCAGTTACTAAATGGGAAGGTGGTGCTAATAAGCCGGATGGTGAGAATTTGCATAGACTGGCTCAGGTTCTTTCGACAACCCCGGAATGGTTGCTGTACGGTCAAGGAGACAGCATCCCCGACGACACCAAAGTAATTCCTTTGATGAAGGCACCGGCGACGGTCCCAATTATTTCAGCTGTGCAAGCTGGACTCTGGACTGATAGTTATGCTGCTGCGAGGCTTTCTGACGTGATTTCATGGACGCAAACAACTGCTGATGTTTCCGATGAAGCTTTCGGCTTGGTCGTGCGTGGTGAGTCAATGACAAACCCAAATGGTTTGCCATCTATCCCAGAAGGCTCAATAGTCATAGTAGAACCAAACTACGGTCAAATTGATAATTTATATGGGAAAATCATCGTAGCAATTTTAGATGGCTCATCTGAAGCTACAGTAAAAAAATTAGTTTGGGATAGTCCTCAGTGTTACCTGATGCCTTTAAACCCCGCCTTCAAACCAATACCTATCGATGGCGATTGCCGCATTGTGGGTAAAGTGGTTCAGATCACGCAAAACCTCTAATACCCATTCTCAGGCCAGCAACAGCTGGCTATTTTTTTGCCTCTTAATGTAACTTTTGGAACATTCACCCTTGACGATAATGGTAACTAAAGGTACATTCAATTTATTAAGAAAACACAACGGCAAGAACACTGCAGCCTAATGAGGTATCAGGATGGATAAGCAAGACATGAAAGTTATTGCTGATCAGTTACTGGAAAAGATCGAACGCCTAGAACTTGCGGCAAACAGAGGAATTAAAATTTCAGAGGATCCGCATTTGCGACATTGCTCCGGAAAAATAATTTCCCCGGAACAATGTTATTGGACACTCAAAGAGTGTGCCCTATTTAAAAAATGGGTTACCGAATGTTTTGAATCATTCGAATTGACTGTTGTTCCGTCATCCCATGGCCTTGAACAATGACGTCCAATTCTTCATCTTCGGTTTCATTTATGAAGGTTTCATTGCCGAGTACATGTAGAGCACCCGATATGATTTGGCCTTTCTCGACATCGTATCCACCTAACAGCTCAGCCACCGTGAATTCTCCGATTGAATCACGGATGACAATAAAACCTATCCGGTGCTCGTGATGTACAACGACTCCGCGCATAAAAGTCAGTCCTTCTTGGTTGTGTGAGAACTCCCAAGATACCACCGCCGCCTGAGGTGGAGAAGTAACCAGGCACACAACGGAAAGAACACTGGGGGTTGAGGGACTCACTTACCATCAACCCAATATGACCACAATCCCAGTGTTCTTCCCGTTGTGGTGGCCACCCAACCGCGAGTTGATCCAGCGCGTTATCTGGTCAGTGACCTGCCTGCACTCTCATGGCAGTGACAGCTGGGAAAGACCAGCACACAACGGTGTGAATCATCCTTGTCTCTGTTCCACTTTTCGCGAGTGGTGGGGACGGGTAGCCACACAAGCCGCAACGCGAAGCGGCCCGAGTGGAGTTAAGCGTGGAGAACCTGTCCGGGGAGTGAAGCCTGGGAGGATGGTTCACACCGTTGTGGCAAGCATCCGGTGATGGTCGGGTTCCCTACCCGATTGCGGGTTCAACTCCCGCCGCTACACCCTAATTGTGGTCAGCCAGAGAGCTGGCATGCGCATAGCGACAGCTGGAGATAAGCGCCAGTGACCACAAACACATCGACGTGGAACCTCGATAATTGCTGTGTGTAGTTGTCTTTCGGCAGTGGCATGACTCTTCAACCATCCAACATCAGGGGGAGCGAAGATAATGTTCTGATCATGACCACCGCCAATTTTTTCGCAGGCATAGACAAGGGCCGCTGGCACCCACCCAGCACGCCCTGTGCATTACCGGCCGCCCTTGTCTATGTGTGTGA